>JAPLOC010000741.1:8846-9166 GCA_026692825.1 Planctomycetota bacterium
CCCCAGTTCCGCGCCGAGGCCGCCGCGGCGCGGAACCAGTAGAACGCGCCACTGAAGTGCCACGGGACGGAGAGCATGTCACCCAGGCGACGAAAGGGGCCGGCGATCGCGTGGGCGCGCAGGGCACAGTCGATCAATGCCGGGTAGTCGAGACAGACCCCAAACATCAGCCGTCGCCACTCCTGACAGATCGACTCGCCCGAGTGAGTTGCCCCCTTGGTGTGGCAGTAGAACACGTTGCCGGCGACGCCTCGCAGCGACGTGATCAGCAGGGGGAACGTCGCTACTTCGCGGAGTGTTCGATCGTTGTCGACATAGGT
>JAPLOC010000741.1:9189-13864 GCA_026692825.1 Planctomycetota bacterium
TCCCCCAGCGTTTCGCGGACGGACTCCCGCGACTCCAGCCCTTCACCGAGGGCCACGCCGGCGACGCGTCGGCCATCGAACAGCGACCGCCGGCGGTCGACCTCGGCGACCGCCTCCCGCCACGTTCCCCCCGTGCGGGGAAAGATGTGCATCATCAGGTGATTCACGTCGAGTCCCACCGCCACAATACGATTCGATGCAGCCAGGCTTTGCGGGCGCTGCACCCGCAGCCCGGCCACGGCCGGACGCCGATCAGCCCGAGGCACCAGGCGACCAAGTCGCCAAGTCCGAACTGACCGCGACTGGAGACGGTGGCGGCGCGGGCGATCGATCCCGACACACATCCCGGCCCCCGCCCCTCTTCGTACAGTGCAAAGTACTCGGGACGTGTGCGGCAGAGCTGGTGGAAATGGGGCGTCTTGGCGCAGCCGTGGCGGGGGCAGTCGCCCGGGGCTTCGCACACGCAGCCCGTGATGCTGCGTGTGACCGCCGCCAGGCAGTCGCAGGGGGTTTCGACGGTGGGTGGGTCGGGCGTCATTCGGTGATGATGAACGTGTGAGTCGGGTTCGTGCAGGCGAACGAGTCGGGATATCCGCTGCGATTGGCCAGATTGACATCAAACTCAAAGTTGATCGGACTGCACGAAATGACCCGAGTCGCGACAGGCGACTTGTAGAAGCCGACCCCCTCGCAGTTTGAGGATGGCGCGAGCGTCATACTCACAGAACACTTTGCCGTTCCGGCGGTGTGAAAATGGATCCAGTTGTTGGAGCCAACCGTCCCCCCGCCGAACACCGACCGATCACAGTCGTGGACCTGGGAGTCAATCGTGAACAGATTGTGCAGAACGCACGGGACACCAAAGCCGTCGACGTGATGCGTGAAATCGTCGTGATAGGTCATCGACAGCGTCTGCGCCGCGAGGCAAGCACACGTCGCGTCGAGTTTCACAATCGTCAATGTCAGCGTTGTGGGAAACGTGACGGTACCGCAGGTCTGACAGGTCGGGACTGAGATCCGCCGTGGCGTGTACGGATAGTAGTACGCCCCGCCTGGCGGAGGTGGCGGCGAACAGCAAAAGCAGCCGGGCAGGATCATCACCCGCACTCCGCGGCGATGATCAGATACCCCCAGCGGAATCCGAGCATTACGACCCACTTGCCGGCCCCGATGGCGGCGAGCAACGACACGGCCGACTCGGTGTGACCGGTGTCAGCCAGGCCGGCCACGTTGTCGCCGTCCCAGATCGCGACCGAGCCGCCGCTCGTTCCCTTGTTGATCACGGCGACCGTCTTGCCAAAACGAACCTGCCACTCCCCCACCTGGTCGACCGCTTCGCCCGACTCCGCAGGGCGGCCCGAACGGCCAACGATTTGCCGCAGCGAGTCGCGGACTTGCAAAGCCTGCGACGGTGACTCGAATGTGAGCAGCGTGGTCCCGAGCATTGATTACGGCGCTGCCGACTCCTCAAGGTCGACCTGGGCAAACGGTCCGGTCGCTCCGGTCGACGTCGTCACGGTGAGCTGGATCGACAACAGGTCGCCGGCGGACACCGTCGGCGAAGCGATTGTCCCTTCGTTGGCTGCCTTGTTGGTGTTGGCGTTTGTGACGGTGATTGGTGCGGAAAGGATCGACGTCCCATTTTTCAGCAAGTCGAACGTCATGGAGCTGGCCGAGCCGACCGCCCAGAGTCCCGCCGCGAATTTGCGGATCGTCCCCGACTGGCGAACCGTGCGGTGAATGACGTGGACCGAAACCGGAGTGTCCCCCACCGCCTTATTGAAGTTTTCCGCAGTCGAATAGATGTGCTGCATCTTGTCGGCGTCGAGACGTTTTGACGCGCTGTTGCTGAATTGGGCGTCGCCGATGCAGCCGTCGTCAAATTGCAGTGTGCCGGAAATTGCGGCCATGGTTTCCTCGAATCAGGTCAATGGAAGATCGTTGAACGGTTTATAATTGTAACCACGGTACGACATGTACTTGGCGGTGTCCGGGCCGGGATCGTCAAGCGGTAGCCCATCGCCGTCGAGCAGTACGGGCGTCGTGATTGGCCGCTTGGGGGTCGAGTTGTCGAAGATTGTTTCGAGGGACGTCCCGACTTTTTTCCGCAGACCCCGATCAACAAACGCGATTGCCCAACCCAAGAGCTTGCGGATTTCCAAGTCGAAACTGAGAACTCGAAACCGGTATCCATTTTCCTCCTGAAAACTTGAGATGTCGAGTCCGGACAGCCGGGCCTTCTGCGGTGCCACAGCGCGACCGTCGATCACAAAGTGATCCGAGTTGATGGCCAGCTCATAGTCATCCAGCCAGGTCGGCACGTCGGGGACGTTTTTGACGACATGCGCCACGCGGTAGCTGCGGTCGATCGGCGGGGTCGGTATCGGAAAATCTCCCGCCGAATTCACGACCGCCTTGTTGTCGAGATCTTTGTAAAACCCTTCCTGGTAGTGGTGAGTTTTCCAACTCACGTCCGCCTTTCGCTCGCAGGGGTTCGGTTCCTTTTTTCGCTCTTTTTCTTCCGCCGACAGGGGTTTGTCGGAATACCGGCAGACCGCCCGCCACACATAGGGGCCGATGGGCTTAATGTCGGCTTCGCGGTAACTGTAGAACGGATTGTCGGGATGTGGCGACAGGTAGGTCGGCAAGATGCCAGATTGCAGAATCGTCAGCATGGAGTCGTAACGCGAAGAGACGCCGATCAGCGCGACGCGCGTATCGTCAGTCCCATCGATTGAGACCTTGCCCCCTCGGTCGCGCCACTCCCACACAATGCCCGTGACTGCCATTAGTACCTCACCGTCTGCATGCCGCCCTGGCCCTTCAGCTCGCCCTTGATGTCGTCAAGCAGTTCGTTTTGTTTCTTCGCCTCGGCGAGCTGCTCTTCAAGGGCTTTTTGGTTTGCCTCCGCGACTGGATCGCGGTTGCCGTTGGCGGCGGTGACCAAAGCAGTGACCGCCTCGGCCGAGCCACGCATGAGCGCGGCGTTCTGCTCGCTCCGCTTGCCCGCCGACTCAGACATGAGCGAGTCGGGCGTTCCTGGTTTTTCGGGTCCGTTCGGCAGAGTGCGACGGCGGCCCGGGGCGTTGGCGATAGCGTCCTGCATGCCGCCGCCGATTGTCTCGGCGAGTCGATCGCGTTCTGTGGTCAACGTTCGTTCGAGGTCACTGGCAACCCGCTTTGGCAAATCGGGCAGGGCCTCGACCGTGTTCTTGAACCCGTCGAGTAAGGGGGTCCAGGCAATTTCCAGCTCGGCGGTACCGCCTGAGGCGATGAAATCCCAGATCCCCTTCATCACACCTACGATGTTTTCCGCGATGTTTTCGAACACGGTGTGTACGAAACTCGCGTAGGTCTCAAACATGTTGAACCAGTTTTTGCCGAACCAGTCGAACAACACCGGAAGCGTCGACGTGAAAAAATGCGCAATGTCATTTCCCATGGCGACGAAGGTCAACTGGACCTGAGTTGCTGCGAGGGTGCCAACCTCCTTCCAGTGACTCAACAAAAACACGCCGCCGACCAACGCGTCATACACAAGATCGAGGCCCGTCGAGACCCAGCCTCGAAGGGTCTCCCCCCAGTTTTGGCAGATCCCGTCGACTTGCGTGACCGTCGGTGCCAAGAACGACATCGCCATGTCGGCGACGTCTGTCGAGGGCGGTCTGGACTGGGGCGAACGGGGCCGGGATATCGTCCACCGCCGCCAGCCCCTGAGCCGACGAAAACAGTCCCTTGCCGAACGAGAACGCGGAGGCCGCAGCGGCCATCAGCGGATTGGAGGCGGTGGCCACCATTCCGATGAAGCCGCTGATCATGCTCTTCGATTCTTCAACCGGGGCGGCGACCGCTTCCACGGCTGACGATTTGCCCCCCGTTTCTTTCGGCTCCTTGATCCGCGAGAGAACGAGACTCGATTTCGCGGCCTCGGTACCCGCCTTGGCATTCGCCAGGGCAATTTCGGCGGATCCTTTTCGCCAAGCGGAGACCACTTTGGCGACGCCACCCAGCGACTTTTCGACGGCGGTACCAATCGCCCCCACCAGTTGGACGGAGGTTTTCGACACGGTGTCAAGCGCGGCTTGTGAGGCTCCGACGATTGTTCCGAGGCTTTTCTCGGTGACGGATGCGAACGTGCCGACCAGCTTGGAACCGGTGTTAAAACCGGTCGCGAAGCCCGCCGCGTTGACCGCCAGGTTGACTACCAGATCGCCGATCGTCGCCACTCTACATTCCTCCGAGTATTCGACGGGCCACCCTCACCGCTTCGTCGGGGGACATCATTCCCGGTCCCGCCGATTCATCGACCTTGACGAACGTCGCCAGGTCCAATTCCGCTCCCAGCTTGTTTGCGATCACAACCAGCAGCCCGACGATCGCGTCTCGATCCCGACCCCAGTCCAGCCGCTCGATCCGGTCCCACGCCTCCAGCTCGTCCAGCGCGTCCGGGGAAAGACCCGCGGCCCATCCGTCGACGTCATCCGCTCGGCCGCTTTGGGCGGCCAAGCGAATCAGGAGCCTTCGACGGGGACGGCTCCGGAGTTTTTTTCCAAGGTGTCCAAGTCCGCCGGCTTGAACCCGACATGTTCCATGCAGGAGTCTTGCAAGACGGCGAGATCCTTGCCGTCAAGAATTCGCAGGGCGTCGACGTCGGCCGACGAGAGCAGCAGGCTCC
>JAPLOC010000742.1:0-2496 GCA_026692825.1 Planctomycetota bacterium
ATCGGCCCGCTGTGCGAGTTCCGGCAACAATTCGCAGAACTGCATTCCCGGAACATTGGTGTCGATGGGGGAAAATTCTCCCCGCACTTCAACCGGTGCCTCGGGCTTGAGGTCGAACATGTCCTGGTGCGGCGGCCCGCCCGACAGGAAAACCATGATGACCGATTTTTTCGAGTTCGGTTTGCCACTGGCGGCGTCCGCTCGCAGCACCTGTGGCAACGTCAGGCCACCGAGTGCCAATCCGCCGATCTGCAGGAACGACCGACGATTCAATCCATCACATAATTGAAAGCGCGGCCCGGCGGACAGCGTCAATCCCGACGAATTGAATCCAGGGAAAGCGAACATCAAGTATCCCCAAGGTCGATGGTGAAACGGCGGGCCACAACGCATCAAGGATAACAAATTTGTGGGTCTAACAGCAACGGCGAGCGGGGCGGCGTCAGCCCCCTGCCGTCATCGCCATCTCTTAAAAAGTGTCTCGCCCGCCTTCATAGTCCCTACGCCGGATCCCACAAAGATTACTCCTTCCGACGCGGAACCACGCTGCAGACTCCACCCCCCGCCACCAGCCACAGCCGGTCTTGAAGCCAAACACCGTCTGACACTTCATACTGCCGGTTCATCCGAAATCCGTCGCGAGGGCCGAAGGTGAGGTATTCGCCCGTCCGGCGGTTGAAGCGATACAGTCCCGACGTCAGTAATGGCGCGCGGGGTTGTCCGCCAAACCAGACCTCGTCGCCACGCTGCAAGACGAACCGCACCAGATATCCCGCCTTGGTATCCGGTACGTACCACGTCGGTCGAAACGTCGCATTCTCGTCCGCGCCGCTTTCCCAGAGTGCCAGTTCCTTGCCGTACCGCGAACTCCAAATCCGGTCGCCATCCTGAAATAAAAACGGGGCGGCGGTCCGAGGTTGTGTCACTTCGAGCGGATGCGTTTTCCAGACGCCGGTTTCCCGATTCTGTTCGTGCACACTAAGCGTGGTGCGGGCCAGCAGCCGCGCGGGGGTGGCCACCAGATGTGTGGGAGCCTGCCGCGGAGCATCGGGAGAATTGAGAATCTCGATGTCTCCCTCCGCCCCAATCCGAACGATTCCCCCAGCGGCATTGGTCCCGACACCCGCGAAAATGTCGCGCTCACCTACCGCGATCGACACGATGCGTTCATCGGGCAACCCCTGCGCGGTTCCGATGTGAGTTGAGGCTCCCGAATTCACCTCAACACGCCACAGTCCCTCTTTCGCCGTCGCCCCCCAAATCGCACCGTTCGCATGTCGCACGGTATGAAACGTTGCGGCCTGCGTGACCCGTTCGCAGTTCTCCGATTGTGGGTCATAGCGCCACAAACCCGGGAGCTGCGTCGCGAAATACAGGTCGGTTCCGTCGGTCGTGAGAGCGCGAACCGCCTGACGTTTCAACTCGGGCGGTTGAATGTACTGAACGTCAATCACGCGCGATTCCGACAGCGGGATTCCTCCCAGTTTCTCGATCCGTTCCGAAACATCGCTGTTCCAGACGAGATTCGGACATTTTTCGACCCCTTCAAGATAGGCGGCGACCGCCCGGGTCGGTTGATCAAGTGCCTCGAACGCGATCCCTCTCTGCAGTCGATGCATTCCGAAGCGGAGAGTCCCGTCGTTTGCCGGCGGTTCAAACGACTGTAACACCTCCAGTCCCTTGGTGGGGTCTTTTCCCAAAATGTAATTCTTCGCTGCGTTGATCAGGTGCAGTTCCCGGTCATGTCGGCTCTGCGGTGTGTTGTCATCCACAAGGTCGGCTGCCGACGCTTCGAGTCCTTTGGCGGCGGCCAGAAAATCTCCCGTCCGTTCATTTGCGGTCGCCAGTCCCTGTGTCCCGGCCGCGCGGAGTGCCTTATCCTCAGACATCGACCAACGGCCCATCAGCTCGCGGAGTGTATCCGATTCGGTCCGTTGCGCTGGCGGCAGAGTGTCGTACATCCCATAGGCGAATTGCACGCTCCATGCAATCCCCCGCCGATGCTGCGGAGGGAGACGTTCGGCGATTTCGGCCCCCCGGCGAATCGCTTTGGCCAATGCGGGACCGTCGTTCGCCCCGCGGAGGGCCACTGCCAGCAGATGAAACTTCCGTTCCCAGAGATCGCCGCGCCCGCGCTCGGGCATCTGGTCGTACGATTTCCAGATCCGAGCGACCGTCTCCTCACGTTGCCGACTGTCGAGTTTCCCAGTCTCGTGGTGATAGGCGATTTCCGGGAGCCATTCGAGCGCCAGCACTTGGGCCGCTTCGTCGTCGGTGCCACCCAGAATTCGGCGATAGAGTTCGTCGGCGCGATCGGGACGGTAGAGTTCGGGCACATGTATCGCAGTGCAAAACGCCAGGCCAAAGGTTGCGTCGAGATCGTCCGGGGAGAGCAGCAATACCGATTCGAGCCGATCGACACAGGTTGTCAGCAGGTGGCGACCCAGCGGAGTGTCGATTTGTACCAGGCGAGGAACGGCGTTTGTCGCGGGATCC
>JAPLOC010000742.1:2504-3799 GCA_026692825.1 Planctomycetota bacterium
GAGGGCCTTCTGTTTCAGGGATTCCAATTCCCGTCGAGCCGCCGCGCGCGGGGAGACGGGAACTGACCCGGTCTCCTGAATACGTTTCGCCAGACGATCTGTTTCCTCCGCCAGCCGACGATCCACTTGTTCCGGCGGCGATTCCAGTTGGAATTGACCGATGCGATCGCCGGTGAACGCGTCAACCAGTTCGCCGTTGACCAGCACGTTGAAACTGTTCCCCGTAGGACGTTCGTCGAGTGTGCCGCGAATCATGTAGGCTGCATGCTGTTTCGCTTGCACATCGGGAGTCGCGTTATCGACCAGACCGGAACGGGCCAACTCCAGTTCCGCGACGAGGTCTGCCAGTTGGGATCGTTGCAGAACCTGCCAGCGGTTGGATGAGATTTCCAACAGCCGGCTGGAAATGAGATCACGAATGCCGGTTTCCAAGGGACGCAGTCGATCGAATCGTCCCTGGCTGTCGAACGGGGCGACGGCGATCGAGATGGTTGAGCGTGTTGGATGGTGGACACGTTCTGTGGTGAATCGGGCGAGTTCGTCGACGACCTCTTCGATTCGGGCCGCGTCGACCGACACCGCGGTCGCGCCGACGATCGCCGACGACCGAACTTCGGTGACGCGTAACAGTACGGTGACGGAGTCGCGTTTGTCTTTCGCTTGCCGCAACTGAAGTGTCGCGACGAATTCGGCCGACGCCAATTGGCCGACCTTGGCGGAGGTCTGGGGGTCGGCGAGCGCGAGTCCGAGGTTCAGTTCCTTAAGAATCGGTGCGAGTTCGCGGCGTTCCACCAGTCGAAGCGTGTTTGTCGCGGCGAGTTGCTGTTCCAACAACGCGTACATCGGCTCGGCCAGATCAGCCGTCGTTCCATTGTTTGCCTCCGCAGGCCACAACACGACGGCGACGGTTGGTTTGGATTCTGGCGTGTCGGCCGGGGAATCCTGTGGACGGGACGGAGGTTGTGCAGCGACCAATGCAGTCTGCGCCAGCAGGCAACCGAAGCAGACCAGAATTCGCAAGGACGGTGTGTGATGCACGTTTGGGACTCCCCCTGCACTATTGATGAAGCCGGTGGGCGGAAGCTGTGGGGGACTCCGTCTCCCCCAGACCCCCCTGGGAATTTTTTCAACGGCCCGCTTGGCGGCTAAGGTCGGTGCCACGGCCAGCGAACGCAGCGAGTGGGCTGAGAGGCCGAACTGCGGAATGTGGTTGTGCAGCGGTGAGAGTGCGTACGAAGGACGGAAAGAATTTGACAGGATGAAGAGGATGAAAGGGATGAACAGGATGGAGTTGC
>JAPLOC010000743.1 GCA_026692825.1 Planctomycetota bacterium
ATCTCTTTGCGGCCGAGGACCACGCCACGCTCGTCGCTGGCGAGCCGGCAGGCCGCGAGTTTCTCGCCGCCGTGAATGCCCGCCACCTCGGCCCCCGGAACGACAACAGCGAACTCGCCGCCCGGATCGCCGGAGCGACGGCGGCCACCGAAGGAGACGTGACGCCCCTGCTGGAAGAAGGAATCGCGGCGGGAAGGCTGTTTCGATATCCACCGAAGACGAAGGCGGGGAAGCCGCGGTACTGGGATCGCGATCTCATCGCGATCGTACGCGCTGGCCTGGCAGACGCGCTCCAAGCCGCCGATGCCCCACTCACGGCTCTGGAACTCGCCGCCCGGATCCCGGGTGCGACATCGGCCACCGAAGGAGACGTGGCACCCCTGCTGGAAGAGGGGGTCGCGGCGGGGAGGCTGTTTCGATTTCCGCCGAAGTCGAAAACGGGGAAGCCGCGTTACTGGGATCGCGATCAGATCGCGGCAAGTCGTGCGGAGATCCTGAAATTCCTGGAGGCCAAAGGACCACAGAAACTCGCCCCGTTGCGGAAAGTGGCCGGCTCACTCGACACCGCGCAGTTCGATACTCTGCTCGGAGAATTGCGAACCGCTGGCCAATTGTTTTCGCATCCCCCACTGGGAAAGGCGAAGGAACCGTTGTTCGCGATTCGGCCGGTCTCGCCCCAGCCGTATTTGCAGGAGGTCGAGAAATCGCTGACCCTTGTCGTCGAGAAGCTGCAGCAGGCGCAGGTTTCCGACGAAGACCTGCGGCGGGCGATTGTGCAGATGGTGGAGTCGGCGGGAGTTCGATTTGGTGGCGTCCCTGGAACCCGGGCCGAAACACCGGTCACGACTCCAGCGGCCACTTTCGATTTGATCGCGTTGATGAAGCGGATCGAACCGGGAGCCGAGCGGGGGGCGCTGGTGGGGGCGGGAGAACTCCGCCGGGTGGCGGGAGTTTCAAAAGAGGAATTCGATGAGACCGCGCTCGCGCTGTCGCGAGCGGGCCGATTGTCGCTGCATCGCCACAACTTTGTCGGGAATCTGTCGACGGAAGAACGCGATCTGCTGGTAACCGATGGCGCTGGAAACTACTTCGTGGGAATGGCACTGAGGCAAAACAATGGGTAACTCGACCGGATCACTGCCACGCGTCAATCCGTTTCGCGAGATGATTGTCGCCACGCCTTGGGAAAACGCTCCATCCGACGTGCCGACGATTCACGCGTCGGTCTTTGACGAATGTTTGCGTGGAATCGCGCAGGTTCGCCAAACGGGGCGATCGGCGTCACTTCTGATCCATGGGGAAGCAGGCGCGGGAAAAACCCATCTGCTTCGCCGGCTGCGGGCGCAACTGGCTCCGCAGGCCCCGAGTTCCACGTATCGCCAGGAAAACCTGTTTGTCTGGGTCCGGTTGCAGACCAGTCCCCGGATGATCTGGCGGACGGTTCGACGGACGCTAGTCGACGACTGGTTTCGCCCCGTCGCCAACCATCGCTCTCAATTTGAACGGATCCTGTTTCATCGGTTCGCGGAAAAACGCCCTGCTGAGGGAGATCTCGAGCGGTGGTATGAATACATGCTCGAAGAGGTTCCCGACGGGCTGAAGGAGCTGATCGACGAGATCGCCACCGACCTGGATCTTGATCGCAACACGGCGGTCGCGTTTGAACATATCGCCTTTCGACGCCACTTGAGGGACTTGCGGGCCTGGCTGGGAGGGGCGTCACTCCCCGAGGCGGCTCTGGAACGGATGGATCTCGCGCTGGATGAGGGGACGGACGAAGAACGGGAAGACCAGTCAAAGTATGTTGTGCGGATGCTCTGTCGGCTTGCGGGGGTTGGACTGCCGATCGTGCTGTGCTTCGATCAGGTCGAAGCGCTGCAGCTCGGTGCCGACGACAAAGATGGGCTGTTCGCCTTTGGCCAGTTGACCAGCACGATTCATGATGGAACGAACAATGTGCTGATTGTCTCGTGCATGCTGTCGAGCTTTTTCGATGACATGAAGAAGCGCTCGTTTGAATCGGACCGCGATCGAATGACGTCGCTTGGGTCCGTCTCACTCCATCCGCTGAATCTGGAGCAGGCGAAGCAGGTGATTCGAGCGCGGCTCGATGCTTCTGGCACCGATTTCTCCGCCCATGAGCCGTTACCGGAATTCTGGCCCTTTCAGGAACCGGAGTTCCGTTTGATTTTCGGCACCAACACCACCACGCCCCGCCGACTGCTCTCGCGCTGCGCGGAGAAGTATGACGCACTTCAGGCCGGTCCAACGCCACCGGGACCGAACCCCCCGGCGAAGTTCCTCTCAGAACGCTGGTCCACACTTGTCGAGCGCAAACTTGTTGAAAACACTCCCGACAAATCCGAAGAGATCTTGCGGCACGCTCTGCCGTTGTTTGTCGCGCTGCAGTCTCCCGACTGCGGCGTCGTACGTGACGAACTGCTTCCGGATGTGTCGCTGATCTTCCAGCGTTCGGACGAACGCACGGGACTCAGTGTCTGCACTCAGCGGAGCATGCAAAGCCTTGTCAACCGGTTCAAACGGCTGAAGACACAAGTCGCCTCTCAACGGCTGAGGCGACTTGTGATCGTGCGGGATGATCGTTCGCCGATCAGCAAAAGTGCCAAGGCGGCGCAAAAGTACCTCGCGGAACTGCAACAACACGGCGCGGTGGTCGTCCATCCGTCGAAAGAGGTCTTGGCGGCACTCGACGCGTTGCGGGAACTCCTGTCCGACGCCAAGTCGGGGGATCTCGCGTCGGCGGGCGAGACCATTTCACCGCGGACGGTGGAAGAGTGGTTGATCAACAACCTCCCCGGTTCCATCCGCGATTTTGTCGACGAATTGTTTGGTCGGGCGGATGGTCGTGATGCGGTCCCGAATGACGCCGCCGACATTGAAGCGCTCAGCACGCTGTTGGATCGGGAAAATGTGGTGAAGATCCAGACGGCGGCGGAGGCTTTGGGCCGGCCGATCGCACACCTGGTGGGAGTCGTCAACCGGCATCCTGATCACTTCGCCCTGCTGGGCGATCCTCCCGAGATCCTGATGCGGGTGGTCGACGAGGGAGAGCCGGCGGTCGCGCTGGATGCGGAGGATTAATGCGGCCGCTGTACCACGACTTCGCCCGGGTTCAATCCGCACGCATTGTTTGAGGTTCAACACATGCCCAAGTCAATCACTGTCAGTGCCGTTCGCGACGAATTGTATCTGGCTGCTGGCGGACCCGGTTCCGGGGGGACGGGATCCCCGTCGACCGCACTGCTGGGGAGATGGTTCCACGAGGGCTTGGCGTGGTTGGTGGGGAATGGCTCCAACGACAGCCCGCTGGCCCGACTCGCCGACGCGGGGCCGGACCTGGAGGTGTGGAAACAGACGTTGGCCGACGAACTGTACACTCGATTTGTCGGTCCGAGACTGTCTCGTGAACGGGCGAAACTCCATTCGATCGCGCCCCGTGTGCTGACATTCTGGCACGCGATGCGGTCGGCGAGTGACTGGCTGGCTGAACTCTGCTGGGCGCTCCGTCAGAAGTCGCCCCGACAGCGCGGGGAGCCAACGGTACCCTGGCGAATGTTGTCGAACGCTTTTTCACTTGAAGAAGAGTTGGTGTGTGAATTGCGTGAACCGGGGTGGACCGACACCGTTCGCCTGGTCGGAATCGCCGACGCCATCGTGCGCCTGGAGGAGACCGGAGCCTGGTGCGCCCTTGAACTCAAACTGGGCCAGACCGCGCCGGAAGCCGACCTGGGGCAGGCGTG
>JAPLOC010000744.1 GCA_026692825.1 Planctomycetota bacterium
CGGGAAGCGGGATCGTCCCTCCTGGCGGGGATACCGTGACGCCGCTGGAATCTCGGGCCGAGGGGGTTGTCAGTTGTCGACGAACCGCTGCCAGTCGTTCCGCCGCCCGCTTTGTTCTGCGATCGGGGTCGAGTTCGGGGAGGCCTTGCGAAATAATCCAGGCGCGTGACTGGAGATGATCCCAGGCGAGAACCCAGTCGTACAGGCCCACCGCCAGCGCGGGGAATTCGAACTCGTTGACGCGGGCCGGCGTGATTCTCTCCCAGGCAGCACCGAGTTCGTAGCTCAACAACCCAGCGGCTCCTCCCTGAAACGGTGGAAGATCCTGAATGGCGGGAGTTGTCCATTCCTTCATCCGCAGCGTGAGTTGCTCGAACGGATCCACACCCAGGGAGGGAACACTGACTTGGACGAATTCGACCGGATCAGCCGCCAGGAATGAGTATCTCCCCAGCGAAGGTCGCGGAAGCGCGCTGTCGAACAGAATCACATCGGGCCAGCCAGCGAAAGCCCGCAGCGCTTCTGCGAGACTGGGGACCGGAGCCAGCTCCTCGACGAGCGGGAATTCAGGCACCAGCGAGATCTCCGCGGACTCGCAGATACCGGGCGACTGCATCCTGCCAGAGAGGGAGCGGAGCGCCAATCACCCCCGCCAGCTTGCCGCAATCGAGAACACTGTACGCCGGCCGTTTCGCCTTCGCGCCAAACTGCGCCGTGGTGATCGGTTGCACTTCCACCGCCAGACCAGCAAGTCGAAACGCCTCGATTGCGAGTTGGCACCAAGTGGTCGCTCCGGAATTCGTCGCGTGGTACAAGCCGTACTTTTCCGTCGGCAGGATCTGGCAAATCGCCCGCGCCAGATCGACGGCGGCGGTGGGGGTGCAGTGTTGATCGTCGACCACCGAGACCCGCCCCCGTTCTTTCCCCAGTCGCAGCATCGTGGCGATGAAATTCCCTTTGCCCGCCGACTCGGCCACACCGTACAGCCCACACGTGCGCAATACGTAATGGCGTGAACACGCTGAGCGCGCGAAATACTCACCCGTCAGCTTGCTGGCACCATAGACCCCCGCCGGCCCGGGGGCGTCCGTTTCTCGCCAGGGGGTTGAATGAGGTTCCAAACCAAACACGTAGTCCGTACTCACGTGGACCAGCGTTGCTCCGACCGCTTCCGACGACTGGGCGAGATTGCGGACGGCGAACGCGTTGATCGCGAACGCCTCGGCCGGGTCATCCTCCGCCTTGTCGACCAGATTGTACGCGGCCGCGTTGATGACGATGTTGGGCTTCAGTTCCTCAATCGCGAGACGCACGACCGCCGGGTCATTCAGATTGAGCTGGCCCCGGTCGGGGGAAATGACTTCGGCCGTCAACTCGGCGCGCAGCGCCGTCCCCAACTGGCCCCGGGCACCGATCAGTAGAATGCGCACGTGAGAGTTCTTTTCGTTGAAGTTGCGGAGTTGTCGCCCGGTCGACGGCCGGTTGACAAAAACTCGCGGCCGACTCGGGGATCCTTATTGTAAACGGGATCGAGACGAGCGGGGAGCCGCCGGTCACTAGAATTGCGAACTGTACTGGACACGACCGGGTTGAATCACCGTCGACGTTCATCCCTCCCGAAAAATCGATCGCGGAGGTATCGTGTTGGAAACCCGCTTCCCGCGTCCACCCGATTCGCGCCATTCCATGTCCTCGAACGATTACATCACCGCCGAACAGTTCGTCGAACATCGGCTCGAATTTCCCGACGGTGGCCGGTGGGCAGAACTCGCCTCGGGACGGGTGATCACCCTCTCTCCCCCGACCGCCGAGCATGGGACCGTGGTTCTCAATCTCAGCAAGTCGCTGGCGAACTACACCCAGCGGGAAAAAAGGGGGTATGCCTGCTTCAACCTGGGATTTCTGCTGGAACGCGAGCCCGACACGCTCCGCTTCCCACCGATCAGCTTTTTCACGATCGGTCGGATGTTCACGGAAACCGACCGCGTGTTCACCGACTCGCGTCCGCAACTGGTTGTGGAGATCGCCTCGACGAGTGATCGCCGGCGCGGTCTGGATGAACGGGTGAGTGAATGGCTGAAGTGGGGGGCAAAAATGGTGTGGGTCATTGATCCCGACTCCCGGCAGGCGCATTCCTTTGAATCGCATCGCTCGGGGCAACGTCTGTTTGAGGAACAAACGCTGATTGGCGGAGCCGGGATGCTCGGTTTCGCGATCACCGTGGGGGATTTGTTCCTCGAACCGAAATGGGCGACCAAACCGCCGATTCCACAGCCGAGTACGAATTGAGTTGTCGTGTGACGGTGGTCGGATGAGGGCGACTTCGGGTGAGTACCCGGATAAAGAAACCAACAGAACCAGGATCTCGCGATGGATGACCGATTTCATTCCGCCCAGAGGGCGATCCAGGCGGACAATCCCGTCGAACTGGAACAACTTCTGCGCGCCGACCCGTCGCTCGCGCGGGACAGGTCACACGCGAAGGGGGACCACCCGACACTGTTGTGCTGCCTCGTTATCACCATGCCACCCCGCCGTTCGTTGGACAGCCTGATTCGACTCTGCGTGGAATTTGGTGCCGAGACAAACGATTCGCTCATCGCCGCCGCTTGTGTTGACAATGTCCTGGGGGTGGAATCACTCCTGGATCTGGGGGGTGGCATCAATGGCAACGGTAACTGGTCACCACTGGAGGAGGCTCTCTATTGGGGGCACCGCGCCACGGTCGATTTGTTGCTCCGGCGCGGAGCCTCTGTCGACAACCTGCGGAAATACGCCGCGCTGGGAGATCTGGCCGGAGTTCGACGCTGTTTTGACGAGAACGGTCAATTGACGGAGGAAGCGGGGAAAGTGGCTTGGCCGTTTGGCGACACCATCCCCGCCAGTGTGCGCCACGATCGACGTCAGATCGTCAACAACGCGCTGGTTTTTGCGGCCGCCTGGGGACAACACGAGACAGCGGCCGAGTTGCTCGCGCACGGTGCTGAAATCAACGCGATCCCCGCGGGCTTCGACTTCGCCGGCACGCCACTGCACTACGCTGCCCTCAACAATCGGCGGGAAATGGCCGACTGGTTGCTCGCACGGGGTGCCGACCCCAACATCCGCGACACCAAGGTCCACAACACACCCGACGGCTGGGCGGCCTACGCCAACCATCACGAACTCGCCACCCACCTGCGAACCATGCTTCGCTGATGGGACGCTCGCATCACGCGACGGCGATGCCGTTGACTATACCGCGAGCGGGGTAAAATCGGATATTTATCGAACGACCCCTTGCCGGCTCGGCCGGCAGGTGAATGAGATCGATGGCTAAGAACCTGACCAAAATCAAAACCGTTTTTGTCGCTTGTTTCGCGGACGTACGGCACGGCGAGTGCTGAAGTGCGCCGTGGGGGCCAGCGGCGGGTGAAGCTAGGTTTTCAAGGCATGGCCAATGCGTTCCAAGAGTTCAGGGCCGTCCTCCGCACGTCGACGGAGGATGAAGGACCGGCCGGAACAAACTCCCGCACTCCAAACGCACTCGCTTGCGTTCACGGAATTTCCCAAATTGTTGGGGCCGACGCCTCAACGTCCCGCAGCGATTCGTCGGCGTGCCGCCAGGAGTCGACCAACGGAGGACAACTCGGAATTCATGGAACGCATTGGCAATCCCTTGAAAACCTATCTTGAGCTGCCACCGGCATCCTCTTCGCACATCGACACTCACCGAGCCGCCTTTTGACAACTACCCGCTTGATTACCAAGATCGGCGGTTTTTCCGGTGGCAGCGTCCGTAGACGCTCCCACGGCCGACTCCCGTTGGTCGCTGGCCGATGCACCCTTCTGCAATTCAAGCGTGTGTATGGGGGCTTGCTCATTGCAGGGGAGGTGAGTCGTCTGATTTGCTGCCGTGCGGAGTATCGCTACTTAGCGATCTTCGCTTTCACGCACCGCAACCCGACCGCATCGTCGGCTTCCGATTCCGAAATCGGTTCCCGATAGGCCGAACGCAGGCATTCAAAACGGTCTTTCCAGGAACCGCTGCGAACCACCCGACGGACTGCCCCCCCCACTTCGCTCTTCGCGTCCTTTAAGGCGTAGGTCTCGCGCCAGATGTCGCTCGTGAATTCGCGAAGGTAGCCGTGCATGTCATAAAAGCCCCACGGATTCGGCTTTTTGGCTCCCACTGGAGGATCGTTGCCGGCGGCGTTTCCGGTGTGCCAACCGAATTCATCCAGCACGCTCGCCTTGTTCCCCGCATCGCCCGGTTTGGTTGCGCTTTCGCCAAAACTGTAGGGAGTCGACGTCCCCGCCCGGCAGCAGTATTCCCACTCGATTTCCGAAGGGAGACGAATCTCCTCGTCCTCTCCAATCAACTTCGCCTGCCGCATCAAACGGGTTGTTTTCTGACAGAAATCGTTCGCGTCACGCCACGTGAACATCTCGACTGAGTTCCGCTTTCCCTTCCATTTGCTGGGGTTGGACCCCATGACCGCTTCCCACAGGTTTTGTGGAACCTCGTACTTCGCCATCGAAAACGGAACCGCCAATGTCACCTTGTGTTGCGGCCTCTCGGTGAACGGACCGCCGGCGGTTCCCATGAGGAATTCCGCGGGGTACTTCTCCGTCCCGGGGGTGATGTCGATGAATTCCTCTTGAAATGTCTTGAGGAGCGCCACCGTCTCGGCGGGAATGTCAGCGGCGGCGGCCCGGCTGGCGACTTGACTGGCGATCGTCGCCATACACAACATCAGCGCGATTCCCGAAACCGCGTCAACCAGCATTCGACGTGTCATCGTGAGACTCTCTTCAAGTTCCGTTCCAGCGTGAAAATTCTGAACGGATTATGGTCAAACCGGTTGGATGGAAACAAGCGTTTGAGACAAGTTGAAAACAGCGGCTTGAGGATTCCACGATTCCGCCGGTAGAATCGAGCCGGTGGTGGTTCGCGGGGATTTCACCCAAGGTTCGTTCCATGTCGATGCGACTCAAGCTCCTGTCGTTCGCGATCTGTTGCTGGGCCTCCACCACAACCGCCACCGCCGACTATGTGGTTCTGCGCACCGGCGGCCGACTCGCCGGTGAGATCGTGCCGAATGTGTCCGGTGAACTCGATCCGCGAGCGATCACGGTCAAGACGCTGTCCGGGGCGACGGTGTCGGTCGCGCGCGATGAAGTCGAATCGGTCCACCGCAGAAAACTGGCGTACGAGGAGTACGACCGCAAGGCCCCCACCGTCGAAAAGACGGTGGAAGCCCAGCTTGCCATGGCCGACTGGTGCAAACAGAACGGCCTGACCAATCAACGGGTCATTCATCTGCGGAAAGTGATCGAAATCGATCCCGAACACGCCCCCACGCGGAAGGCGCTGGGCTACACCCGGCACGGGGGCGAATGGATGTCTCAAGACGAGATCATGCGCTCGAAGGGATTCGTCAAGAACCGGGGCAAATGGATTCTGCCCCAGGAGTTGGCGATGATCGAGCAGGCGGCGCAGGATAACGAAGCCGAGCGTCAATGGTTCAAGCCGGTCAAGATGTGGTACAACTGGGTGACCAGCGACGATCCGGCCAGGCAGTCCGAGGGGTTGCAAAAACTCAAAAATCTGCGCGAAGGGGAAGCCGCGCCGGCGGTGATTCGCACGTTTCAAAAAGCCCCCACCGAGCCGTTGCGACTGCTGCTGGTTGAGATTCTTTCCAAGATCGAAAGCCCGCGGGCCGTGGAGAAGTTGATCGACATGTCGCTGTGGGAGGAATTGACCTCCGTCCGTGCGGGGGCATTGCAGGGGGTCAAGGCGCGCGGGGCCAAAGCGGCGATTCCCGTGTACGTTCGTGCCTTGAGAAATGAACGGAATCTGATCGTCAACCGGGCCGGGGCCGCCCTCGCCCAATTGGGGGACGACTCGGCGGTCGCTCCGTTGATCGAAGCTCTGGTCACACGACACCAGTACAAATTTCAGGTTCCCGAAAACGTGGTGGGAATGACGGGGAACGGCCAATGGGTGCAGGCGATCGACCCCACCGCACTCCCTCCGGAAGTCGCCGGGATGCTCGCGACCGGGCAACTCCCCAACGGCGTCGTGATGGAC
>JAPLOC010000745.1 GCA_026692825.1 Planctomycetota bacterium
TGGAAACCGGAGTTCATCGGCTGCAACCAGGGATGGGTGATTTTTGAAGACTTTGTCCTGGTGATCGACGCCAGTTTTCCGAACCAAGCCGAAGAGATCATTCCGCTCATCCGGAAGACAACCGATAAGCCGATCCGGTACGTATTCGACACGCACTACCATGGCGACCACGCCGATGGCAATCCGATCTTCGCGAAGATCGGCGCGACCGCGATCGCGTCGGAAAATGCCGCCGAGGAATTTCGCACGAAGGGGATCGCAGGGTTCGAACAGGCGAAGAAAGACAAGGGGGCCGAGTATGGAAAACTCGACTATAAGACTCCCTCGCTGTACTTCCCGAAGAAACTGGTGATTGAAGACGGCAAACAGCGCGTCGAACTGATGCACATCGCCCACGGGCACACAAAAGGTGACGCGGTCGCGTGGCTCCCGCAACACGGCATCCTGTTCACGGGTGACAGTTGCCTCAATGGTCCGTTCAATTACCTGGGAGATTCCAGCACCGAAAGCTGGATCGGGGCGCTGACGGAAATGAAAAAACTGCCGGTCCAGAAGCTCTGCCCGGGCCACGGCGAAATGAGCGACATCAACCTGATCGACCGCCAGCGACGGTACTTCGTCGAACTGCGTCAGACCATTGGTGAAGCGATCGCGAAAGGAAAGTCACTCGCCGAGATCAAGGAATCGATCGACTTCCCCTGGTACAAGGAGTGGACTGGAGTCGATGTCCGCAATCAGGTCGAGAACATCGAACACGTGTTCAAGGAACTGGGTGGCAAGAAATAGTGGGTGACTCGCGTTGTTTGACGTTGTCTCTACCGCCCCACCAGTCCGTGGCGATTCGAAGGAATCGCCACGGCGAGTGAACCGAAACGGAATTCATGACTCCCCAGACTGCGAAACCTCCGTTCCAAATTCTCCTCCTGGGTTGCGGCCAGATTGGGCAATTGCATGCGGCCCGACTGGCGGCCGACCCTCGTGCGCGGATTGTTGCGCTGGTGGACCCCAATCGGGAAGCCGCCGCCGCACTCGCCGCGACCTACGCTCCCGAAGCGATCGTGGCGACCGATGTCGAGGCAGCGCTGGGCTCGGGATCTGTTGACGGGGCGGTGATCTGCACACCCACAGGGCAGCATTTCAGTCAGGTCCGCGAATTCCGCTCTCGGGGAATCGCCGTTTCGTGCGAGAAACCTTTGGCTGATTCCCGCGAGCGGATCGTCGATCTGATCGCCGACGCCCAGCACGGTCCGTTGCTGACAATCGCCTATCAGCGACGGTATTCCAGCGTCTTTCGGACCGCGCGACGTGAAATCCAATCAGGCCGCTTTGGCCGGGTTCGATCCGTCGTGGTCTACAATTGCGAACGCTGGGCCCAGACAATTTCCGGAACGTGGCGGAACGATCCCCGACAGAACCCCGGTGGCTATCTGGGTGACGCCGGCAGCCACAAGGTCGACATGGTCTTTTTCGTGACCGGTCTTCCGCCCCGCGAAGTTCACGCCCAAAGTCAGAAACGAAGCTGGAACGTCGACGTCGTCACCCAAATCACCGCGGTGATTGGTGACGACGTTCCCCTGACAATGGCGTTCATCGGTGACGCGCACCACTACTACGAAGAGTTTCGCATTCACTGCGAACTCGGGGATCTGATTGTTCGAGAGAACACCCTGGAATTCGCTCAGGAAAATCGCCGGGAGTCCATTCTCGACCTGGAGCGCGAGTCCAATCCCGACGAGGCGTTTCTGGACTACCTCTCTGGGACTGCGGAAAACACCGCTCCCGCCGACATCGCGCTGCCAGTCTGGGACTTCACAACGGCCGCGCTTGAGTCTGCGAACACCAGGAAAATCGTTTGCCTTTCCGGTCGCTGAATCAGTCTTCGCCCGCTCCTGGGGCGGTCTGATCGCGTTTCAGGCAGCGACCGATTTCGCGAACGGCCTGGCGCAATCGCTGCTGGTTTTCGACCAGCGCGAGGCGCAAATACCCTTCGCCGTCGTCGCCAAACCCGCGACCCGGGCTGACCGCGACCCCCGCTTCGTCCAGCAACTTCATCGCCAAGTCGATCGACCCCATTTCATTCCACGGGGCGGGGATCTTCGCCCACACAAACATCCCCGCTTTGGGACGGTCAATTTCCCAACCGAGGCGTTCCAGTCCGTCACACAAGACGTCGCGCCGCTCTTGGTACTCGGCGGCCAGGCCTTCAATCGCCGAGTCGCAATGCCGCATCGCGATGATCGCCGCGATCTGAATCGCCTGGAAAATGCCGTAGTCGTAGTATCCCTTGATCGTTCCCAACGCGCGAACCATCTCGGAGTTGCCACAGCAAAAGCCAATTCGCCAGCCGGCCATGCTGTAGCTCTTGCTCATTGTCGTGAATTCCACCCCCACATCCAGCGCACCCGGAGTCGCCAGGAAACTGGGAGCCTTGTACCCGTCGTAGCAGATGTCGGCATAGGCGAAGTCCGACAACACCAGGAATTCGTATTTCTTCGCCAGCCGCACCAGATCGACAAAGAAGTCCTGCTCAATGACCGTCGACGACGGATTGTGCGGGAAATTTGCGATTACCACCTTGGGCTTGGGATAAAGATGCTCGCACGTGTACGCGATCCGTTCCAGGAACTTTTGCGGGTCACGAACATCCAGTGTGATCACATTCCCCGAGGCCAGGACGACCGCGTAGACGTGAATCGGGAAATACGGGGAGGGAACGATGGCCGTGTCCCCTGGCCCCATCAGCGCCAGGCACATGTGGCTGAATCCCTCTTTCGACCCGATCGTCGCGATCACTTCTGTATTCGGATCGAGTCGGACGCCGTACCGCTTCCAGTATCGGGCGGCGACTTCCTTGCGCAGGTTTGTGATCCCCGTCGAAACCGAATAGCGGTGATTCCGCATACGGAGGCAACCGCCGCATTCGGCTCGCCACCGGAATGGAAAACGGGTTGTCGGACTGGGGTGTCTCAGATTCGCTGCGCATGGAGGTTCGCGGAAAACGCTGGAGTCGATGTGATCGTGCGGTCGTGCCGAGTCCCAATCCTACAAGGAATCGACTTTTCTGAACAGATGGGCCGCCTGCGGATCAAAAGCCATTGAAGTTACTCGGCGTCGGCCGCGTTCACCGACAATCCTCCGAACTGTCGGACCGCCTCGTAGACCACGGTGTTCGCCGTGCTGGCGAGGTTCAGGCTGCGAACCACCTCGTGCATCGGCAACTTCAGATTCCGAGACGGCTCCGCCGCGAGTATCGTCGCCGGCAGTCCACGCGTTTCTGATCCAAACACCAGAACATCCCCTGGCGTGAACGACGCGTCCCAAACCAGCCGACTGGCGGTTTTCGTCAGATACCAAAACGTCCGCCCTGAGAGCCGCTCGGTCAGCTCGCGCCAGTTTTCCACCGCCTCCCAATCCAGATGCTGCCAGTAATCCATGCCGGCACGCCGCAGGTGCTTCTCATCCAGATGAAACCCCAACGGTCGCACCAGCCACAACTTCGCACCGACCGCGACACAGGTTCGTCCGATATTTCCGGTATTCTGGGGAATGTCCGGCTGATGCAGGACGACGTGCAGCAAAGGCTCAGGCAGGGGCGACATCAATGGGATTTAGAAGACGTGTCGAAACGGGGTCACGAAAGTTTGTTCCTCGGTAGCGGCACCGCCTGTGATGCGACCGACGGCGAAGTCCGAATTTGGAGTCGCCCCCAGCAATGTCGGTCGTTGTATTCAGCCGAACTTGACTCGCATCGGAATTGTACGATGGAGTGACGGCCGATGGAATCGACTGGCGTCGCAGAATCGGTCCAATTCGACTATAATCCAGGTTGAACTTCGGATCGATTCGAGAATTACCAACCAGGAGGGATGCAGCCATGACAGGCGATCTTTCAGTCTTCCACTTCGACGAGGGAAAACCGAGTTTTGAAGACCTCGGTCAGGAAAACGGAGCGACGCATTGGGCCGAATCAGTTCTGATGGACTCCCTCGGCTACGAGAATCAGTCGACGTTTCGAAAAGCAGTCATGCGCGCGAAGCGAGCTTGTCTGTCCGCCGGCATCCAATGTGAAGAACATTTCACGCTCCAGCCTGATGGATCGCACGTCTTCACTCGATTCGGGTGTTATTTGGTTGCCATGAATGGCTCGCCAAGCAAGCCGGAGGTGGCTGCGGCTCAGGCCTACTTCGCCGCACTGGCCGATACATTCCAGTCTCACATCGGACATGTTGACGGAATCGACCGGATGCTGATCCGCGACGAACTGGCTGATGGCCAGAAATCGCTCGCGAGTACTGCAAATCAGCACGGCGTTCAGAACTTCGCCTTTTTTTACAACAGCGGTTACATGGGAATGTACAACATGGGACTTGCGGCACTGTGCAAGTTGAAAGGGACGAAGAATGGCACTCAACTGATGGATCGGATGGGGAAAGCAGAACTTGCTGCAAACCTGTTCCGCATCACGCAGACCGACGAAAAAATTAAGAACCAAAACATTCGTGGGCAATCAGACCTCGAAAGTGCCGCAAAATCCGTTGGAAAAACCGTACGGGATACCATGGTTGCCACCAGCGGAACAAAACCCGAGAACCTTCCACTGGCCGAAGACGTCAAGTTGGTCAAGAAGCGCATTAAGGGAGCGAGCAAAAAACTGGATCGTCCGAAGAAGTAACTTCGATGTGACGCAAGTCTCCGCACGCATCGGCACTTCGAAATATTACAGATCCAGCGTCATCGTCACCTTCGCTCCCAGCCGCTCTCCGACTTTCGGGTGCACCAGCTCGCCGCCACGACAGATCAAAGTCTCCCGCACGATCTCGTCCGAATAATTGATCGCAGACGGCCCTTTCGCGAAAACATGTTTCACGAACGCCGCGACGTTTTTCGAGAACAACTGGCTGGCGTGGTACGGCACCATCGCCGGCAGGTTGGTCGGTCCCATCACAGTCGCCCCGCCAACCCGAGTATTCTCGCCGGGCACTGTCGCTTCACAGTTGCCGCCCCGCTCCGCCGCCAGGTCGATCACAATCGAACCGGGCTGCATTTCTTCGACCATGGCGCGAGTGATCAACCGGGGAGCCGGCTTGCCTGGAATCACCGCGGTGGTAATGACCACGTCACTCCCCGAGACCGCCTGTGCCATCAGTTCCTGCTGCCGGCGATAAAAATTCTCGTCCATCGCCGAGGCGTATCCTCCCGCGCCGGCGGCTCCCTGCGTATCGAGCGGCAGCTCCAGAAATTTGCCCCCCACGCTCTTCACTTCGTCTTTGACCGTGGGTCGAACGTCGTACGCGTGGACCACAGCCCCCAGTCGGCAGGCTGTCGCGATCGCCTGCAATCCCGCGACCCCCGCCCCCACCACAAACACCCGCGCGTGCTGTACCGTTCCCGCCGCCGTCATAAACATCGGGAACATCCGGGGCAATCCATTCGCCGCCAGCAACACCGCCTTGTAACCGGCGATCAGCGCCATCGACGACAACACGTCCATCGCCTGTGCCCGCGTGATGCGCGGGATCATTTCCAGGGCGAACAATTGAATGCCACGCGGGGCGAGCGCGGCCGACGCCGCCGCTCCCGACAAGGGATCACACAACGCAATCAACGTCTGTCCCGCAGTGAAACCCGCCGCATCCGCTTCGCTCCA
>JAPLOC010000746.1 GCA_026692825.1 Planctomycetota bacterium
CCCCCACAATTCAACCGCGGACTCGCCGCTCCGTTTGTCGACCAGATCGTACTCGGCTCGAAAGACAGGATGGTCGGCCCCCAGCTTCTGCAACTTGGCTTCCGACGGAGGGTAGAGTTGCCGAACGAGGTCGCGAAATCCCTCGTCAAACGTCGCGCTCTGGCAATTGTTCACCGCCAGTAGAAATCCCCCCTGGGCGATGTATTGTCGCAGTAAGTCGACATCACGATCGGTCAACTGCGGCGCTTCGTTTCCTGAGATGTACGCGATCGGCGCTTGCAGCAAGTCGCCGACGGTCGCCTGACTCAGGTCGAGCGTCTGCCAGTTGAGCAACTTGGGCCACTTGGGAAGCCCACTGATCTGCTGCGTCAGATTTCGGATGTCGTCTGGGTGCTGGTTCCACTGCCTGCCCACGAGCTGTTTCGTGCGCGGATCTCGCTGGCCGTATTCCAGTTTGTTGAACAGGACCGGAGCCAGCCCTTTCGACAAAAAGATCAATCCCAGGCTCGTTCCGACGATTTCGTCGACTTCGCCCTGTTCGCCCCCTTTCCACGAACCGTTCACCCGGTTCTGCTGCATCAACAGGTACTCTGCGCCGGCCCGGTACCAATCGAATTGCTCTCCCCGACTGTTGGTGAAAAACCGTTTGCCACTGAATCGGCCGGCCCGTTCGAGTCCATAGAGATAGTACAGCCACCAGCCGTTCGCCGCCGCCCGACCCGGTCCTGGATTGAACCGGACCGTGAAGTTGTTTCCCATCCAACGGTAAGCGTTGTCCAATATCTTCTGATCGGATTGCGGCTCGCAGCACTTGGGCGTTCCGTCGCGGTTGAGCTGATTCGCCTCGGCCTTGAGCATCGCGTCGGTGATCACAACGGTGGCGATACCCGCGACCGTCATGCTGCCGGTGCTGCCTCCGTTGCGTCCCGGCCCACTGTAGTCCCACCCCCCGTCGCCATGTTGCGCGTTGACAAAGTGATCGCGGGCCTTCCGCCACACCTCCACACTGACGGGGACACCCATCTCCTGCGCCTCGCGCAGCCCCAGCACGGCGAACTGGGCGTTACTGCGGTCCCCCAGCACATTGAACACCCCGCGTTCGTTGGCACCGTAGCTCCAGGAACCGTTTTGCAGTTGCCCGCTCTCCAAAAGACGCACCAGTCCCGCCACCCGCCCGACGTCGGTGCGACCATCCTTGGCGGCCGCCATCGCCTGAATCTTCAATGAAACTTCATACGTGAGTCCGGAGTTGTGTGCCCGCAACCACTCCAGCCCCCGCTGGATTTCGGGATCCTGCGCGGTCATCCCGGTGTTGATCAATGCCATCAACGCCAGACTGGTGACGCCGACATGATGTTGAACACGTTCCCCTTTGAACGACCCGTCGGCTTGTTGTTGACGCAGCAAAAAGCGTTTCGCCAGGTCAATCGCGTTCAAAACCGGCTGAGCGAGCGGATCCTGAGCGCGCGCCGCTCCCCCCGCCGCCAGAATGGCGATCCACGCTCCAACGAACAGCACGCGAACTCTCATTCCGAAACTCCCAGGCGTACTCCATCCACCCGCACGACGGGCTGGCGGGATCATAGTCGCCGGTTACGGAATGAGGGTAGGGGAATTGAACGTCCGATATCGATGGTGACGACGCAACGCCCCGTCCAGGATCAAAACCACGGATTTGATTTTCGGTGCTGGCCACCGACTCCTGGCGTTCCAGCACACAACGGATGTCGTACTTGCTGTAAACCACCACATTTCGCCGCGCGAGGAATTCATTCCCCGGGTTCTACTCTGGATGCTCGAACATGTGAATCGGAAGATCGGCGGTGAGGACCAGGCCGGTTCGAGCGTTTTACATTCGAAAAGCAAGGGTTCAGCGTCGCATTTTCCGCTGTGCCGAGTATAACCAAGTGCCAACAACTGCCTGCGCAGTCGACCAACGCGACTTCAGGCCGACCTCCTACGTGACCGACTACCCCCAAACCTCATGGCCGTCAACGCGACACCCCAGTACAAAAAAGCCGAAGAAGAGTATCGCCGTGCGCAGTCGGTGGACGAGCAGATTCGCTGCCTCGAACTGATGCTGCAACTGCTCCCCAAACACAAAGCTTCCGAAAAAGTCCAGGCTGACCTGAAGACGAAGCTCAAAGAGGCGCGGGCCGAGCAGCAGCAGGAGAAGTCGGCTCCAAAGAAGGGGAAAACCTTCAAATTTCCCCGACAAGGGGCCGGTCAGGTGGTGATTGTCGGTGGCCCCAATGCGGGGAAGAGTCGATTGCTCAAGGAGCTGACGAGTGCCACCCCCGAAGTCGCCCCCTACCCATTCACTACCCGCGAACCACAACCGGGGATGATGCCGTGGGAGGATGTTGTCACCCAGTTGATCGACACTCCGCCGATCACAGACAGCATGTACGAAGTCTATTTGACGAACATCATCCGCTGCGCCGACGCGGTGCTGCTCTGCTTCGACGGAAGTTCCGACGATGCCCCCGAACAGACACTGCACGTCATCGAGCAAATTGAGTCGCGAAAGACCGTTCTCGGAACCCAAACCGGATTCGCCGACGACGATTTTTCGAAGGTTTCGGTTCGGACACTGTTCGTGGTGACACACGCCGACGACCCGGGTTGTGCCGATCGGCTCGCTTTCTTCCGCGAAATGCTCCCCCGGGAATTCGAAACCATCGAAGTCGAATTCGATCGTCCCGACTCGGTCGCTCTGCTGCGTTCCAAGATCTATGAGTTGCTGGGGGTAATGCGCATTTACACCAAGCAGCCTGGCAAACCGGCCGACCGAACCGCACCGTTCACGGTCCCGATTGGAGCCACCGTTGAAGAGCTTGCCGGCCGGGTCCACAAGGATCTCGCCGAGAGCCTCACCCACGCCCGCATCTGGGGATCGGGAGTTCACGACGGGCAAAGCGTCGGACGGGAACATGTCCTCTCCGACCGCGACCTGGTGGAACTGCACGGGTAACCGCCATGAAATCCGTTACTCACCCGCCGCTCGTGTTCTCCACAAAACTTCGGCACAGTTCGGCGTACTGCCCGCCGAGCGCCACCAGTTCGTCGTGTGTCCCCCGTTCGACAATTCGCCCCTGACTGAGAACAAGGACGACATCGGAATGCCGAATGGTACTGAGGCGGTGGGCGACGACGAAACTGGTTCGTCCCGTGAGTAATTTCGCGAGCGCCCGCTGGATTCGAACTTCGGTCAATGTGTCGATCGCGCTCGTCGCTTCGTCAAGAATCAAGATCCGTGGGTCGGCCAACATCGCCCGGGCGAAACAGACCAATTGTCGCTGACCCAGCGATAGCTTGGCTCCGCGCTCTCCCACCACGGTATCGAATCCATCCACCAGGGACTCAAACACATCCAGGCAATCCAGCCGTCGCGCGGCGTCGATCACCTCGGTGTCGCTCGCCCCGGGCTTCCCCACGCGGATGTTCTCCTTCACCGTCCCTGTGAAGAGAAAATTGTGCTGGAGAACGATCCCCATCTGGTGATGCAGCGAGTCCCCCGTCACGTCACAAAGATTGTATCCATCAATACTGACTGTTCCCTGACGTGCCTGATAGAACTTCGCGATCAGACTGATGATGGTTGTTTTTCCAGAACCAGTTTGACCCACCAGGGCCACCGTTTGCCCGGCCTGAACTTCGAATGAGACGTCGTGCAGAACGGGCCGTTCAGGCAGGTAGCCGAACGTGACGTTTTGGAATGCGACGTGCCCCTGAATCGCGGGGAGTTCCATCGCATCTGGAGAGTCGCTCCACTCGGGAGGGGTGTCGATCAACTGAAAGACCCGTTCGGCCCCGGCCATCGCCGTCAGCGCCTGATTGTACTGGTTCCCCAGCATTTGAATCGGATTGAAGAAGATATTGGCTAAGAAAAAGAACTGGATCAGG
>JAPLOC010000747.1 GCA_026692825.1 Planctomycetota bacterium
ACCAGATTCTGCTTCCCTTCGCGGGCGTGGTGTTGCTGGCGGTCGCGGGGACGACGGTCGTCGCGGCGTTTCTCGCGGCCCGTCAGCAGGAACGTCAGACACTCACTCAATTGCATCAGCTTGTCGAAACACTGGGGCAGGCGAGTTTTCCCGTCAACAAAACCATCCTCGAGACCATGCGCGGACTGTCCGGGGCACACTTCGTCGCCACCGACGCGCAGGATCGCTTGGTCGCGACGACCGTTGGAACCGACCTGAGTCACTTGACTCAATCCGCCGCGGCATCGAATTCCGAAATCTCTGAACTCCCCAGACTGCCTGCGATTGTGGTGGCCGGCAATCGGTATTTTGTGGTTCGACTCGACCGGCCGGCAGCGGGGGAGGCCCGGTTTCTCTACGTCCTCTATCCTGAGTCTCGCTGGACGCGTGCCCGCTGGGAGGCGGCGTTGTTTCCGCTGTCCGTCGGAGGGGCAGCCATGCTGCTGACTCTGGGGGTCGCCGCCTGGCTGGGTCAACGATTCGGCAAACGCCTGAGGCTGCTGGAAGGGCAGGCGTCGGCCATCGCGGGGGGCGACTTTCGCGAGTTTCCTGTGCAACTGCGTGATGATGAATTGCGGGATGTCGAATTGGCGGTGAATCGCATGGCGGACCGTCTGCGTGCGATGCAGTCGACCATTCGTCAGGCCGAGCGGGAACAGCTCCTCACGCAGCTTGCCGGCGGACTCGCACACAGCCTCCGCAATGCCGCCACCGGTGCCCGACTCGCCCTCCAACTGCACTCCCGACGTTGCGCCACGGGGGCCAACGACCAGAGCATCGACGTGGCATTGCGGCAACTCGCCCTGCTGGAGACACAGGTCCGAGGCCTATTGTCGTTGGGACGGGCGGAATCACGTCCCGCATCCAAAGTGCTGGTCGATCTCTTGCTGGCCGACGTGGGCTCGCTTGTATCGCCAGCGTGTGAACATGCGGGAACGCAGTTTGATCACAATCCCCATGTTGATCACATCGCAGTGACGTGCGATGAGGCCGCGCTCAAGTCGGCGATCTTGAACCTGACGCTCAACGCGATCGAGGCGGCTGGACCTCGAGGCCGTGTGGTACTGCAAGCAACACAGGCGAACGACAGGGTCTCGATCGAAATCAGCGACGATGGCAAGGGTCCCAGCGGCGAAATCGCGAACACATTGTTTGAGCCGTTTGTTTCGACCAAACCGGAAGGGGCCGGGCTGGGTCTGGCGCTCGTTCGGCAAGTCGCACGCGATCATGGTGGCGAACTGGTGTGGGAACGCGACAATGGCTGGACCAGGTTCCGCCTGACCTTGCCGGCGAGCCAACCGGACGCCTCCTCGAATCTTTCGAATTCCCCCGCTGGTGCCGCACCATGAGTCAGATTCTCATCGTCGACGACGAGCCGGCCATCTGCTGGGCCTTTCGTGAAGCGCTCACCGAAGAAGGGCATGCCGTCGACGTGGCACCGTCGGCCGAAGAGGCGCTGGCGATGATCGCGCGAGGCCAGCGGCCGGAACTGGTTGTGCTGGATGTCCGCCTGCCGGGGCGGGACGGTTTGTCGGTGATGCGTGAACTGCGGCACGAACTGGGTGAAGCCCCGGTGGTGGTGATGACGGCGTTCGGCAGTCTCGACACCGCGGTTCGAGCGCTGGAACAAGGGGCGTTCGACTACTTGGTGAAACCGTTCGATCTCGACAACGCGGTGTCGGTATTGAAACGGGCGCTCGCTGCAGCCTCTCCCAAATCTCTTTCGGGGAAGCCGACAGTCGTAGCGTCCCCGTCACGACAGCCGGCGACGCTGCTCGGCGCATCCCCGGTCATGCAGCAGGTATTCAAACAAATCGCTCTGGTTGCCCCTTCGACTGTCAGCGTCCTGATTACCGGGGAAAGCGGGACCGGGAAAGAATTGGTGGCGCGGGCGATTCACCGCCACGGCGGGCGCAAAGAGGGGCCGTTCGTGCCGGTCTGTATACCGGCACTCAACCCCGGGCTGGTGGAGAGCGAACTGTTCGGCCACGTGCGGGGGGCATTCACCGGCGCGCACGAAGCACGCTCAGGATTGATCGAGCAGGCGAATGGTGGAACGCTGTTTCTTGATGAAATCGCCGAGGTCTCACCCCCCTTGCAGGTGAAACTCTTACGCATGCTGGAACAGCGGGAGGTGTACCCCGTCGGGTCGGCGACCGCGGTACCGGTCGATGTGCGGGTCGTGGCGGCGACGAATCGATCTCTGGAACAAGCGATCGGCAAAGGCGATTTTCGCGAAGACCTCTTTTTCCGGTTGGGGGCGTTTCGCATTCCGCTCCCCGCGTTGCGTGACCGACCGGGAGACGCGACTCTGTTGGCTCAACATTTTTTGTCGGAGGCGATCGAAGCCTCCGGACGAGGAGCAACCGGTTCCTTACGGTTTTCGGCGGCGGCACTGGGGGAACTGGAGCGACGAAGCTGGCCGGGAAATGTTCGCGAATTGCGGAACGCCGTGGAACACGCGGCGATTGTCACGCGGGGAGGCGAGATTGAAGTTGAGCATCTGCCGTCTCCTGCGCTCGCCGCGGTCGAACCCGCGCCGTCCGTCGAAGAATTGCGAACGGCGGTGACCCGTTGGGCGGAACAGTTTCCAATCGAGACTGCGAGTCCCGATGCCCCGGGCCTGTTCGACGCCTTGATGCGGGTGGTCGAACCGGCGGCGTTGTCGGTCGCGTTGAAAAAGACCGGTGGGAACAAAGCGGCCGCGGCGCAGTTGCAGGGACGGCACCGCGGCACGTTGCGCCAGAAGCCGCGTGATTACGGGATGGAAGCGGACTGACCTGATTACGGGATGGAAGCGGATTGACCGCGTCACACGCTTGGGTTTGCGATCGCGATCGGACAGGGACTAAAAGCCCAGTCCCACGCCCGACAACGCCTCCGTCCCGACCGTGCCATCCTTGATTTCAAACATCGTGGGGAATTGGGACTTCCACTTCCGATTGGCCGCCGGGCAGTACTGGCGACCGTTCCCCTCAATTCCCGCGACGCCCGGAATTCGCGCCGCCAGACTCGCCGAGTGCAGGAACGAGTACCCGGGGCAGGTGAGATCCTGCACGCAGAGGAACATGCCGAACTTCTGGGCGGCCGCAGCCATCAACAGCGACTCGCTGTGACCTTTTCCCGCCTTGAGCGCGACGCCGGTATAGCCGAGTTCGCGAGCGAGCAGCAACGACTCATAGTCGACCAGAGACTCATCAATCACGACCGGCTTGAGTTTGGCGGCCTCGTGCATTTTGTTGTCGGGATGAGCCGCCAGGTCGCGGTGGGTCGGCTGTTCAATGTACTGCACCCGATCGTACGCGGCCGGGTTTTGCTCCCGGATCTTGCCGAGAAAATCGAGAACGTACTGAACGTTGGCGCATTTCTCATTGAAGTCGAGCGAGTAGACCCAC
>JAPLOC010000748.1 GCA_026692825.1 Planctomycetota bacterium
CCGGTCCCGAATCGCGCGAACCGGCGGAATGTCGAGAACCCGCGGCACCGCGTGAGCCACGGAACGACTCGCGCCGCGGTTCGCCGCCGAACGGACGTTGTTCGCTTTCCCCCCGACGACTTTCGATGTCGGCCTGAATCGCCGCCGCCCGGAGCGCCTCAGCCCGTTCAGCCGCCATGCGGGCCGCATCCGCCGCCGCCCGCGCCTCGGCGGCGCGTGCTTCCGCTTCCGCAGCAGCTCGTGCCTCGTGTTCGCGAGCCTCGCGGGCTTCACGTTCGCGGATTTCGCGACCACGGGCTTCGTCCGCGGCGCGATTCGCTTCTTCGAGGGCCTTGGCTTCCGCTTCGGCTTTCGCCGCCGCCGACTTGGCCTTGGTGGCTCGCGGGGCGCGCGTCGCTTTGGCCGGCTTTACCGGGGCGGGGGCTTCAACGGTCTCTTCCGAGTCGTCAAATGCGCCCTCTTCCTCGAAAACGACATCCTGCTCGGGAATGACTTTCTTGCGTGCCATGCGCAGGGGAACTGTCCTAGTAGTAAAGAGAAGGGTTTCAACAACACGCTGGGGCGGGGACTGTTCCGCTGGCGACTGACGCCAAACGGAAAATCCACACGCCGCCCGCCGGATTTGCGGAGAGTGCGTCCTACGGGACGCGCGATCGGGGAAACTCCCCGGAAACCCGCAGAGGCGGTATTTCCAACAGGAGGCGAACCCGCCAACTGTTTCGCGCCGTCAGCACTCGCCGTCAGCACTCGTCACGAGCTCACGCTCGCCGACCAAATCTGGGTGAATGACCCATTCAATCGAGCAAGCCGGCAGATCAATCGCCCATAAAGGCGACCACTCAAGTCGGGACACTCCCCGACCCCAGAATCGTTCCACCAGCGCCGCTCCGGTCGACATTCTCGACATCAACACGCTTACGGTCGTGGCACAACGTTAAGGTTCATCTCGCCGCGATTTCACTCGCAGCGATGCGACTCACTGTGATTTGACTCACGGTGGTTCGTCAATCAGCGGCCCGCCGGGCCGATAACCACACCCAGCCGGGAGCAATTCCCCGAGACTTTGAACGCCTGGAAACTCAACCCCCGAACCAATTCCAGCAGCCAATTTCAGCGGCTCAATCTGAAAGCCAGTCCGTCAGCCTTCCTGTGGCACATACCCACAGTTCCCGACACCCGGTCCATCAGCGCCATCCCCCGCCGCGCAATTCCCGGTTCAAGTGGCTTGCGACAGAGCGGAACAACACCTCGTCCCAGGCTGTCGAACTCACAGAGGCCTTAACCACCGATCCTTCGCAGCCAGTTTCCCGACCGGTACACCGCCGCACACCAATTCGCCATGCAGCTCTGCGCCAGCCCGGTTCGAACCTCGCTTTTGACCCCGGGAGAAGAAATTCCGCACATCGGGCGGACGGTGTTCTCGGAGTCGCGTAGGCTCTGATCCCCCGTATCATACAAGGCGACGTCGGTGTGTCAATTGAAACTGCCATAAATTGTCGACTTTTCCCCATTTTCCCCGTTCCCCACTGCTGGCACGCGCTCCCCTGCCATTGTTAACCTCTCCCTCATTGGTAGATCCCCGCCAGTCCCCCTGTTCATCACCCCGGGTTCTCCCCGCATGTTTTCACAATTTCGCAGCACTTCTCTCGCGCTGGCCTGCTCACTCTTCCTGCAGTCCTTCGCATTCGCCCAGGCCCCGCGCTCCGCGGGTTTTGAGCCGCGCGCGTTCGCACTGACCGGTGCCCGCGTCGTGGTCTCGCCCGAACAGGAATTCCCCACCGCCACTCTGGTCATTCGCGATGGCCTGATTGTCGCTGTCGGACCCGACGTCAAACCCCCTCCCGACGCCGAGACGATCGACGCCCAGGGATTGGTGATCTACGCCGGCTTTATCGACGCCGCGTCTCAGGCCCTCATCGATCCCAAAAAAATCCCAGCCGTCGATGAAGGACGCCCCATCGATCAGTCTCGCTTCGCCCTCGCGGGGACCCCCTCCGATGAACGTCGCGGACTCCAACCCGAATTCGTTGTGCGCGACGCGCTCCGCGCCGAACCTCCTCTGCTCGAAGCCCGCCGAAAGCTCGGTTTCACCGCCACTCACATCGTCCCGATGGGCAAAATCGCCAGCGGTGACGCGGCTCTCCTCGCCACGAGCGGTCTCCCTCCACGCGATTTTGATCGCGCCACAGCCCGATCAAAATCGCGTGGAGAAAAGTCGCGGCCTCGTAGGTAGTCGTATGTGAC
>JAPLOC010000749.1 GCA_026692825.1 Planctomycetota bacterium
GCGGCCTTGGTCAGTCGCGGGTAAAACACTGGCGGAGATTGAGGAGTCGGCGAAGGAGATCCGCAATAGCCCGGCGATCGACCTGGTGCTGGTCGCGGTCCCCCTCGCGGTGACTCCCGACGCAACTCCCACCGAACCTCAAATCTGGAGCTTCAGTTGGATTCTGAATCACTCGTTGGCGTTCGGAAAACAAGAGTGGGATGTCGTCGTGGTGGCACCCTCGGTCACTGGCTCGAAACTGACCGCAAACAGCGCGGCTCGCGAGGAATTCACCCGGCAGATGGTGCGTGCGCAGGATCTCACTTTGATCGCGCGGGAGGAGACAGAGGTAGACATGACCTCAGAAGCGATTCTTGTTCGCTGGTTGAAGTCGCAGGGGACGCGCGACTGAGTATTAATCCGGGACCGAGTTTCAAACGCTTGGGAGGGCAGGGGGCTGACGCCGCCCCGCTCGCCAGGGGCTATTTTCCCACGAGGATGGGTCGGTCGTCTTTGACTCCGGGGTTCAGAATCGCGGCGCTCTTTTTGAAATCGATCTTCACGTCGTCCCCCTCGAATCGGCAGGTGACGATCTGGTAGTGAGCCGACTCGACAAACCGCCAGTTCATCACCAGCGTGTTGTCGTCGCTCCAGGCGGCGGCACACGCGATTTGACTTTGCTCAGGGATCGTCGTCACCGCGAGGTGCAATGGACTGGGAGAGAGCTTGGTCGTCCCCGTTTTCCAGCGTCCCATACCGCACTCGATTCGGTGGTCCCCCGCCCCGTCGTGCAGTGTGAATCCACAGATGTCGTCGTTCAAAAACAGCGTCACCCGTTTCACCCCCAGCGAATTGTCGGCGATCGAGTAGACCCGTTTGTGAACCCGGGTCGCCGTGGGTGATGTGGTCTTTCCTTCCGGCACTGGCAGTGTCAACGACGCCAGTTTCTCCCGCAAACGCGAACTCCCCTGCGCATCGGGCGGAAGTTTGTCTGATTCCAACGCCGGCAGCAGATGCTTCCAGGCGGCGTCCAGGACTCCCTGCAAATCGTTCGTCTCAGAAGTAATCGCGATCACCGCCTGCTGCTTGGGCAGCATCACACAAAACTGCCCGTAGGCACCATCTCCGCGCACCGCGTCGTGGCGACAGCGCCAGAATTGGTACCCATATCCTTGTGCCCAGTCGCTGTTCTTTCGGCGTTCCACGTCGTTCGGCGCGGCGTTCTCGATTTGCAAGCCGTTTGCCGCTTCGACCCACGCCGCGCTCAACAACCGATTGCCATTCCATTCCCCGTTCTGCAAGTAGAGCTGCCCGAGCTTCGCGATGTCCTCGGTCTTGACCCGCAGCCCCCAGGCTCCGTTGTTGATCCCTTGCGGATTGCGCTCCCAGTCGGCCCCTTCGATTCCCAACGGCTCAAACAACCGGGGCGTCAGGTAGTCGAACAGTGTCTGGCCCGTCGCTTTCTGAACGATCGCTGAACAGAGAAACGTCGCGCCGTTGTTGTACGCGAAGTGCGTTCCCGGGACGAATTCCACCGGCCGGGCGAGTACCGAACGGATTCAGTTCTTTTCGCTGACCGAAAAGCCCTCGCCGAACAAGGAATCGCCCCGATGTCCCGCCCCCATCATCAACAGGTGTTTGACCTGCATCGCCGCCAGATTCGGACTGACGTTCGCGGGCAGGTCCTCGGGAAAGAACGATGTCACTTTGTCTTCCAGCGACAACTTCCCTTCGGCCGCCGCGATCCCGACTCCTGTCGAGCAGAAACTCTTGCTCAACGAATACAGCGTGTGTCGCAGGTTGTGGGAATAGGGAGCCCACCACCCCTCGGCCACAACGTGCCCGTGGCGAACGAGCATGAAACTGTGGAGGTTGAGCTTCGACGTCTCGACCGCCTGTAAAAATTCCAGCAGCTTGGGTGACGAAACCCCTTGAGCCTCGGGGAGGCTGCGAGGGAGCGACTTGCCAGTCGGTTCGGCCGCAAACCCCAACGTCGACGAAAATCCTCCCAGTCCGAAAAGCGTGGATCCCAAACCGACATGTCGCAAGAAGTCGCGGCGGGTGGTGTGCATTCAGGATCGTTCCGACGGGGTGGGAAGGGGGAAACTCAGAATCCGTGTCGAGCCGGGCATTGTCGGGATTGCGACGACCGCATTCAAGCCAGCTCCCGAATCAGCCGTCCGCCTTGATTCACCGGCACGGGGCGGCCATCCGACGTCCGCAATTCAAAATCGGGGTCGACCCCCAGCAGGGTGTAAATCGTACGCGCGAGATCGTTAGGTGTCACCGGGTTCTCATGGGGACTTTCCCCCACCCGGTCACTCTCGCCGATCGCCTGCCCCCCCGAAACCCCTCCGCCGGCCAGAACCGCGCTAAAGACGCGCGGCCAATGATCGCGCCCCCCACGAGGATTGAGTTTGGGCGTTCGGCCAAATTCTCCCATCGCGATGACTAGTGTTTCGTCCAGCAGCCCCCGCTCGGACAGATCAGAAATCAACGCCGCGAATCCCTGGTCGAACGTCGGAATCAGTCCGACACCAATCTTCGCGCCACTGTAACCGTCCCGCAGTGCCAGTGTGAGGTTGTCGTGGGTGTCCCACCCCGTGTTGACCACGGTGACAAACGGAACGCCCCGTTCAATCAGCCGACGGGCAAGCAGGCAACTCTGGCCGAAAGTGCGGGGACCAAACCGGGCCCGCACATCAGCCGGCTCGGTGGATAGGTCGAATGCCTGCTTCGCTTCGGGCGAAGTAACCAGCCGATATGCGCGCTCGAACGCCGGGTCCGGCGGGTTGCCGTTCGAATTTCCCGGGGAGGCCTTCCGGTCGAATTCGTCGCGGTATTCTCGACGACGGCGCAACCGCGCCTCGTTCATTCCGGAATAGAAGTCGAGATCACGAATACGAAATTCAGGTTGGGCCGGATCGCCCCCCGTGACGAATGGCTCACAGGTACCGCCCAAAAATCCCGCTCCCGCAGATCGGGCCTCGGGAATTGCGATGTACGGCGGTAGGACGCGAGTTTCGGTCCGTAAATGCGTCACGACGGAACCGAAACTCGGGTATTGCAAAGCGGCCGACGGTTTGTAGCCGGTCAGCAGGTAGTGGTTCGCCAACCCATGTTCGCCCAGGGGCGAAGTGACCGAACGGAGGATCGCCAGTTTGTCGCACAGTTTCGCGGTTCGGGGCAGATGCTCGCAGATCTCAATCCCCGGCGCGCTCGTGGCAATCGATTGAAACGGTCCGCGAACTTCAACCGGAGCGGCCGGCTTGGGGTCAAAGGTCTCCAGGTGACTGGGACCGCCATCGAGCCAGAGCAGGATGCACGACTTGGATTTGCCTGCCCGCGGCTCACTGGCGCGAGCCCGCTGGCGAATCCAGTCGGGAAGCCCCAGTCCCAAAGCGGTCAGGCTTCCGATTCGCAACAGGTCGCGGCGGGATGACA
>JAPLOC010000750.1 GCA_026692825.1 Planctomycetota bacterium
GCGTCCCGCCGACCGGATCGCCGTCTTCGACAACGACGGCACGTTGTGGCCCGAACAGCCGATGCCGTTTCAGCTCGCCTTCGTCCTCGACGAAATCCGCAGGCTGGAACCAGACCATCCCGAGTGGAAGGACCGCCCCATCATCCAGGCGGCACTCAAGGGAGATGTCGCGACGATTCATCACGAAGGCATGAAGGGGGCGCTGGAACTGCTCGCCGTCACCCATGGCGAAGTCACTGTGGAGGAATTCAATGACCGGGTCAGGAACTGGATGCGGACCGCTCAACACCCTCGGTTCAAGCGGCTGTATCGCGATCTGGCGTATCAGCCGATGCTCGAGGTTCTGGAACTGTTTCGAGCCAACGGGTTCAAGACCTTTATCGTTTCGGGAGGGGGAGCCGACTTCATGCGGGTCTGGTCGGAGGAGATCTATGGAATTCCCTCGGAACAGGTGATTGGTTCCTACGCCAAACTGCGGTATGAACTGCGCGACGACAAGCCGGTGTTGTTCAAGGAAGCCGCGCTGGAGTTTGTCGACGACAAGGCAGGCAAGCCGGTCGCGATCCACCGCTTCATCGGGAAAACGCCTGCTGCCTGTTTTGGAAACTCCGATGGTGACAAGGAAATGCTGGAGCTGACCACGATCGGCCGGCCCGGCCATTTTGGCTTGATCGTCCATCACACCGACGCGGAGCGGGAGTACCAGTATGACAAAGTCACGAAAAGCACCGGCCAACTGATCGAGGCCCTCGCCGACGCCCCGAAACGGGGCTGGACCGTGGTCGATATGCGCCGTGACTGGAAGCAGGTGTTTCGGGAGAAGCGTTGAGTGGGGTTTCGGTCGTACGACACCCCGGCGGTGTGTACTCGTTCCAGACCAGGTCCGTTGATTTGTAGACAGCCTGAAAAGCGAGTGGCGTCGGAGATCACTCCGACGCCACACATCACAACTCCTCCGGGTCGACCTAGCCTAGCTCAGGCAACGCGGTTCTTCCGGCGGCGAACACCATGGAGGACGACGCCCAGGCCCCCCAGGGCCGCCATCACGAACGTCGAGGGTCCCGGGGGCGGCAGGGGGAGGAGGCGGGGGCACGCTGGCAATAACCCAGGTGGCGACACTCGGCAGGGCGACGCCCGGAGGATTGCTGCTGGATGTTGCGAATGCAACGGATGTGTACGATGACCTGTAAATGTCATTCGCGTCGAGGGGCTCGCCGGGATCCCCCCCGTTGCGAATATACCTCAGTGCGACCCCGAATTGGGCGGTCTGCGTCGTACTGAAGAAACTCAACTGATTGACCAGATTCGCTCCGGGCGACGTGAGGGTGATGTCCGTAGCGGTTGCAGTAACGGTTCCATCAGTGCCGAGCGTGGCTCCCGCATCGGTACTCGACAGCGTTCCGTGGACCGTGGAGCCAGTCGAGAGTGTCCAGGTCCAGGCCGTAATGTTCCCCGACGACAGCGAACCGATGGTCCCGTCGGTTGTGATCGACCCACTGACGGTGAAGCCGTTCTGGACGGAGGGATAGTTATTGATCTGGTAGGTGATCGGTCCGGCCTGGACGGCGGAAAAACTCCCGGCGACGATCAGAAGAAGTGTGGCCGCTTTCAACAACTTGCGCATCAAGACTCCTCGAACAGGGGATGCAGAACTGGGTGCAGTGGCTGGCTCAACAAATGAACCTGCCGAAAAACGACACACCATTGCGGATGTGTATGCGACAACCATTGGCCACAACCCACACCCGGCGACGTGGAGTTTCCCGCGACGCGACTTCGTTTGGAAACCGATTCCCAGAACGGCGGTGGACTTGGTGCAATATCGCCGCAGGAGCGTCGTCGCGATAATGTGGCGGACGGCGTTCCTACGACGCCGCGGTCTCGACATCTTCGGCAGAGTCAAGTGGAGACAGATTGCAACACCGCATCGGAAACAACTGCCCACATGGCGCTGTCGTCAAACGACGGGTTACGTTTACCGACCCAGCCGCCGGCTGCGCCGTCGGGCGCGACGCCGCGGAGCGTCGTCGCGACAAAG
>JAPLOC010000751.1 GCA_026692825.1 Planctomycetota bacterium
CGGTGCCGACGACGCGGCTCGGGGAATCGCCGGCCTGGCGACTGGGCCGGCGCTGGCGACCGTCGAAATCCTTGAAGTCGAAGTCCTCGGTCCCGCAGGTCGACCCCAACTGGAGTTTCGAACGGGCGAACAAATCACGTTTCGATTGCGGTTCGGTTGCGAAGGAACGCTGGACCGTCCGGTGATTGGTTTTGGGATCTACCGGGAGGATGGGTTGTACCTGACGCAAGTGACGACGGAAGCGAGCGGTCACCACACGGGAGTCTGTTCCGGGGAATCCGAGGCCGTGTTCCAATGGGAGTGTCCCTTCACGATGGGAGGCTACCGGGTCTCCGCATCCATTGCCGATTCAACCGGACGAGCCGTCCTGGCGCAAGCGCATTCCGTGGCGGGATTCGAGATCGCCGCGCGCCCGGGATTCGACGGTGGTGTGATTCGACTGGACGGGCAATGGAGCGTCGGGACTGCTCAAACTAAGTCGACCGGATCGCACTGATAAGGATGCGAATGTCTTCGAAGCCCTGAATTTCGCAAAGGGCAGGCCAGCCGAAGCCGCAGTCAATCTCCAATCACATCTCGGATCAGTCGCTTGAGAACTGACAAATCGGCGTGGATGTCCTTCATTGTGCCACCGGAACGCAGTCGATCTTCGACCGCGCCGGCGATTTCCGTGATCTTGGGGAATCCGTAGTTGGTGCCGGTTCCTTTCAAACGATGAGTCGTATGGCTGATTTCGTCTGTGTCGCCATTCGCTTCGGCTTCTTCGATTGACTTGAGATAGCGCCGCAGTGAATTGCGATACTGTGCGAGCAGGCGGGTAAAGGCTTCGGTCACCGGCGGTGGAGAAGTTTTCTCCGTGAGTAGCGGCGTGTCCAGCACAGTTGCTGGGGTTGGCGTCGCGTCGGTCGCTACGGCCTGTTCTCGGTAGTGGATGGAGATGGAATTCGGCTGCTCGATGACAGCGGGCCGTGATGCGTTCACTTCGGCTTGAAGTGCCGCCGTGTCGGAGAGTCGCGCCGCCAGGTCGGCGGCCTGAACCAGCGTCGCCACCAGAGTCTGGCGACGGACCGGCTTTGCGAGAAACAGGTCGCATCCCGCCTGCCGACAGCGTTCCTGATCCGCCTGCATGGCGAACGCGGTTAGGGCGACCACCGGAGTTTTCACGCCGCGTTTCCGCAGCAGTGCCGTGGCCTGAAATCCATCCAGGATTGGCATCTGCATATCCATCAGGATCACCTGAAATGGATTGCCCGCGGCGAAATACGCTTCCACCGTATCAACCGCCTGCTGTCCGTTGGTAGCGACTGTGACGTGGACGCCCAACGGTTCCAGCAGATGGGTAAAGATTGACACGTTGTCGTTGTTGTCGTCGACAACCAGCACTTTGAGTCCCTGCAGATTCCGCCCCGTGTCCACAGTTCCTGCAGTCCCCGTGTGGCGTTCCAGTCCGCTCGACGAGGTCGAAGACTCCAGTTCACTCTCCGGTGCCTGATCCATGGGGAGAACGAACGTGAACTTGGTTCCGATCTCTGGGGTCGATTCGATCTCGATCCGCCCACCCATCAACTCGGCAAGCCGCTTCGAAATCGCCAGACCCAACCCCGTCCCCCCGACTTGCAACGTATCGCGATGCACCCGCTGAAACGGCTGAAAGAGCAACGCGATCTGTTCGGGATTCATCCCGACGCCCGAGTCGGTGACGCTGATGCGCAACTCGGGTTTGTCCCCCTCGGCAGGGGGCTGAGCCAGGTCGACCGCGACGTGGACATCGCCACGTGAGGTGAACTTGATCGCGTTGGAGACGA
>JAPLOC010000752.1 GCA_026692825.1 Planctomycetota bacterium
CTTCCACCCCGGGGTCGTCGCCGAAAATCTTGCCGCCCTCACCCCCGCCGAGGCGTGGCACGTTCTTTCCCAGTCCAACCTCAGGCAGCAGGTTGAGATTTTTGAATTCATGGAACTCGATCGGCAGATCGAACTGGTCTCAACCATCGACAAGCCGCGCCTGTCGGCATTGATCGAGGAGATGTCGGCAGACGACCGGGCTGAACTGCTCCGCAATATGGAAGAGGATCAGGTCGAACTGCTATTGCCGTTGATCGCGCAGGCCGAGCGCAGCGACATTCGCAAGCTCCTCTCGTACCCCGAATCCAGCGCCGGCGCGCTGATGACCACCGAGTACGCCTCGCTTCGGGAAGAACTCACGGTGCGCGAGGCGCTCGCCGCCCTGCACAGCCAGGCCCCCAATCGCGAGACGATTTACTACGTCTATGTTCTCGATGAAGCCCGACATCTGCATGGTTTTGTCAGCCTGCGCAAGCTGATTCTCGCCCGGCCTGACGCGCTGGTGCGCGACATCATGGAGACCGACGTCTTGTCGGTCAACGTGAACGATGATCAGGAAGCGGTCGCTAACAAGATGGCCCGGTATGACTTCATCGCCATTCCGGTCGTCGACGCACAGGAACGCCTGGTCGGCATCATCACCCACGATGACGTCCTCGACGTCATGCGGGAAGAGGCGACCGAAGATGCCCATCGCATGGGTGCGGTCGCGCCACTGGAAGATGGTTACCTCTCGACACCGTTTTTCACCCTCGCGTGGAAACGGGGCATTTGGCTTATTCTGCTGCTGGTCGCCGGCTTTGGGACGTCGTCGCTATTGAATCTCTACGACGGTGTCACCGAACAGCACGAGTGGCTGGTTTGGTTTCTGCCGCTGGTTCTTGCCAGTGGAGGCAACTCCGGCTCACAGTCCGCAACATTGATCATCCGTTCGATGTCGCTGGGGGAAATGAGTCGGGCGAATCAGCCGCGGATCATTCGGCGGGAATTCGCGACCGGGCTGGTTCTGGGATCAGCCATGGGGCTGATGGCCTTTGTGTTCGCGTCGCAGTACGTCCCATGGCCGCATGCGCTGGTTGTGGCGTCGACAATCGCGCTCGTGGTGACGTTTGGAACGACCAACGGCACGCTGCTGCCCATCGCGCTACGGCACTTGGGCTGTGACCCGGCGCTGATGTCGAACCCGCTGATCGCGTCTCTGTCGGATGCGCTGGGCGTGCTGATCTATTACAACGTGGCGCTGTTGTGCCTGCGATTGATGTCGCCAGCGGCATGAAGGGCGCGGCGCTTAGCAGCGGTCCAAGATCTCAGTGATGTGTGTCTACCCCGTAGGGGTTTTATAGCAATGCCCAGGGTTGGTCGAGCGGAGCGAGACCTACCCTGGGTCACGCGACGAACTGGTTCTCACCCTGAAGGGGTTTCATCTGGGGCGAATGCGTGAATTGAACCATCACAACCACCAAAATTCGGAATGGATCTTGGACAGATCCTTAGAACCCGTCCAGAATCACCGCAAGAGCGTGTCGAGCTTACCCGCGGTCTGGGGATACAGCTCGGCGTGTTTGTGCTCGAAGTTTCGGGCGAACGCGTAGACGGAAACGCTGTAGTCGTCCCGCCCGAACAGCGGCATCCGCTTCAGCGAATCATCCGCCGACATCCCTTTGTAGAGAATGTCGTACATCGCCAGCACCTTGGCCGTGCGCGTCACCCCATGCTGACAATGCACCAGCATCGGGTAGTTCTTGGGATCCGAAAGAATCGCGACCAGTTTTTCGACTTGCGGGTCGCTCGGGTCAATCGTGTTGGGCATCGTGCAGTCGTACAGGACCGCGCCGGATCCTTCGACGTACTTGCGCTGGTCGACGCACCGCTCGGCTCCCATTTCGCCGGGGTTGCACAGATTCACGATCGAGCGAATCTGGTGTCTGTCGATCAGGTCGGCGAACGCCTCCCCCTTAAGCCACGCGCTGCGGTAGACCATGCCCGCGTCATGGACCGCGAAGTGGTTGTACCGCTTGTTGTACCACACACCGACGCCTGTGGCCGACGCCGCGACCAATCCCAGAGTCGACACCAGCCACTGTCTGCGAGTCCAGTTCGCCACGTCTGTCAGATCCTTCTTGTGAACTCAATTTGGGGAAGACGTTCCCCGACTTTCATTGTGTGTGGAAGTCGCTCCGCGACTTCCCAACGCATGGTAACCGCAGCCCCGGAACGCGGTTACCGTTCGTCGATC
>JAPLOC010000753.1:0-2570 GCA_026692825.1 Planctomycetota bacterium
GCCACAGGACGTCGCACGATTGTCGCACGGCGAGGCACTGAGTGATTCGTTGATCTGGTCGGTGTTGGCGCTCGGAGGGAGGCGAGATCTGCGGTTGGTTAAGACCTTGAAGGAATACTCGTCTTTGGCGGAGTTGAAAACTCGGGGTCAGGTCGCCACGCGAATGGGAGTAATACCGGGCAACAAGAAAAAGGAACTCACTGAGTTACGCGACAAACCGTATTTCGAACTCACGGAATTCCCTGAAAATGTTTTCGTCGAGTTGGACGCCAGCACTGTTTCTCCGTGGACCGTTCCAAAGGTCGATAGTTTGCACGGAATCAAGAACTTCGAGGAGTTCAAGCTACCCCAGTTGCTCGTGAAGCATAGCTACTCCGTCAACAAGAAACGATTTCGCGCAGCGATCGTTCGATCCAGTGACCCCACATGGGGAGTGATTTGCAAAGAGACCTATCTGTCAGTTCGTGATTTGACACCAGATGCGAAGCACATTGGCGGCGCTTGCCTCGTATACAACAGCTTGCTCGCGACCTATTTTCTGGCGCTTACCAGCAGCCGAATGGGACATTACATTACCGAGGTGCTGACGGGCGAGTTAATGCAAGTCCCTTTGCCTTCCGTTCCGGTGGATCTCTCTCAACTGCGTACCTTCGACGATATCGACGCGCTCACTCGCAAGCTGTTTCGGCTGACTGAAGCCGATTGGGTTTTAGTGGACGATTTGCTGAATGTCGCGTTACCCGACGCGCTGCGAAAGTCGGGAACTCCTGGTCGCCAGTCGACGCGCGGTGCGCACGCCCGTACTCCGGGTGAACCAGTCCTCGAACCCTATGGAACAACGTTTCGGCGAGTCCTGCAGACGACGTTTGGCCGCCAGAGAGACATCGCCTTCACGATTCTTCAGGAACCGGAAGGAAACCGATTGCCCGTGCGTGTTGTGACGGTCCACTTGGACTGGGTGGGGCGACCTCCGATCTCCGTTGAACGGATGGAGGCGGACGGGCTGTTTGATCACATCGCCGACTTTCAACGCCAACTGGAGGCGACCCCAGGTCGCGGATCCATGGCGTCGGGCGGTGGATTTCAGCGCGTCGCCTACCTCTTTCACTCGCACGACGAACCGGGGGGACCGGTTTGCGACCTGACGATTATCAAACCCGATCAGGTTCGCTATTGGACTCGCGCCCAGGCAATGCGTGACGCCGACGAATTGTCGTCGGCCATCCTCGCCGCTGCCGCTCAGGGAAAAGTACTCGAATGAAACGTCCCTCACGCCCCATCCAGCGATATCGGACGCTGAGCGGGATGGTGTGGCCCACGACTCCCGACGAGTCTCGGCTCGCCTCAGACTGGTCACGGTCGGCCACAGTTCAAGCCCTCGACTGGACTTGGAGGGCCTTCGACGCGATGCTGGATTCGATTCTGAAAGAAGTCAATCTTGAGAATCCGCTCGAGCAACTGGAACGAGACCTCACTCAAAGTCATTTCAGTGAGATCCAAACGATTTGGGCGAAGGAAACGGGTGGATTCAGCTCGGTTCGCCCCCATCACGAGTGGCCGGAAATGGAGTCTCGAATTACCGCAAATGCCAAGCCCCCCGCGTATGACCTCGCGTTTGTATGTGATGAAAATCGTCGTTGGGCATGGCCAATCGAGGCGAAGGTGGTCAAGTCGCCTGGACGGATCTCCGAATACCTGGGCGACGTACGAAACAAATTTCTCACCGGCATCGCGGCACCACTCAGTGGGGACGGAGCCATGATCGCCTACCTGCTCGCAGGCGAAGCAGTTACGTTGTTCGAAAACGTCAGCCGTGAACTCAGTTGTCTCTTGCAGACTGCTGACGGTTTCGCGCAACGCGCCCATCGAACTTCGGACCACGACCGCACCCCCGCGCCACGGTTACGCCTGCATCATCTCGCCATGGAATGCTCCCGGCGCAGTGAAGCCAAGTAACCCGCCGATCCCAAAATCCACCCACGTCTGGGCTTCGCCTCTTCGCCGCGATTGTCTCTGCGAGCGCAAGTCCACCAGCAGTGTTCACCTCACCGCGACTTCGCCTTCCCTGTGGGTGTCCCCTTGTTCGACGGCGCGGTCTTCGCAGGCGCGCTCGACTTGCCTCCCGGTGCGGGATTCGTTTCCACCCGAGTACCACCCGCGGGCCGCACGCGTCGATCCTGCCGGGGGGCCGGAACCACCGCTGCCGATCGGGCGGGGGCTAACGGTTGCCAGTCGCCTCCCGGGGAACGTCGGTCTGGTCGGCGACCGTTCTCGCCGTAGTAGCACTCCAACTGGTGGTGCAGATCGATTTCCCGCTGGCGTTCGTCGGCAATTGAATAATCCCGCTTGCCGTCGAAGACCTTCCACACCTCGCCGTCGTAGCGCATGTAGAGTCGGCGTTGTTCATCGAGGTTGAAGGGACGGGCGCCGACCCGGCCGAAGACGGCGAGCTGATTTCCCGACTCATCCACCGCACGGTCGCGATCGACCCCTTCCGAAATCGCCAAGGCGTGGCCTCCCTTGGGAATCGGGTACGTCGCCACCAGCCGGGGGGAGGGTCGCGGACTGAA
>JAPLOC010000753.1:2659-3321 GCA_026692825.1 Planctomycetota bacterium
CACCACCCGCATCCCGTTCTCCCCGTCCGCAAGGTAGGCGAACTGGCTGACGTAGGTGATGCCGAGCTTCACGTCGTGCAGATCGTTGATCTGCCCGTTGGCGTCATAGACCTGGTCGATCTTTGGTTGCAGCGGATTTTCGACATCCACAATCACCAGGCCGTGCTTTCCACCCGCGACATACGCGTACGTCCGGGCGACATACACATTGTGCGCCTCGGGGAGGGGCAACGCCGAGACCAGCTTCGGACTACTCAGGTCGGTGACATCCAGAATCTTGAGTCCCTCGGCGTCACAGACGAATCCGTAACGGAACTGGACCTGCACCGCCTTGGGGTGTTTGAGACACTCGTGACCCAGCACCGCCGTCACTTTCGGTTTGAGCGGATCATCCAGCGACAGCACCACAAGCCCCGCGTCGCAGCAGATGTAGGCGTACGTTCCGACAATCGTCACACTCTCGGCACCGCACAGCAGGCCATTCGGCTTGAATGTCAGCGCCCGTTCGACGAAGTTGTTGAGCGGGTTACCATCAAGCAGCGTGCCGGCACCGATCAGAATCAGGCCCTCTTCGCGGTCGGTCGCGTAGATGTACGCGTACAGCGAGTGAATGTTCGGTTCGTGATTCTCGGGGCGGTGTGTACGAGTCGGGTCTGGAGCGA
>JAPLOC010000754.1 GCA_026692825.1 Planctomycetota bacterium
GCGCCGGGGGGTGAAATGAGCAACAGGACTGAAGACGGCCGCCGAAAAAACGCCAGACAACCAAAGCGGAATTTGCAAAGTCGGGACAAATTCGGATTCTCGGGATCCCAAATCGAGCCGTCGCAAACGGAGCGAGCCAACGGCAAATCACGGTCGCAAAAGTTCCGCGAGAAGGTCGCTGCGGGCGCGAAACTACACACAACGCCCGATCCAGGCGGACAGCAAGAAGAGACCTACGTTCCCCCCGTACTCGCGAACCCCGGCAACGTCATCAAATGCCGGGTCGGGGGAGGGCACATGGGAAGCCCACTTGCCCATGATAACGAAGCTCGGTTCCCAGAAGCTCTGGCGGAGGCGTTCATCCGATCGTTTTGCCCCCCCGGTGGCATCGTGCTGGACTGTTTCAGCGGCTCGGGAACGACTGGGGCTGTAGCGATGAAAACCGGTCGCCATTTTGTCGGAATCGATATCCGCGAATCCCAGTGCAAACTGACTCGGAGGCGACTGCAAGAAATCCGGTTTTCTGAATCGTTTGGCGAGTTGTCATAACTGAACCCCTTGAAATTCCGGAGTCCGCAAAATGGGAACTGACACGAAAATCCAGTGGTGCGATCGAACGGCGTCGCCGTGGTACGGATGCGCCAAGGTCCACACCGGTTGTCTGAACTGCTACGCAGAGCGTGGGGCGAAGAGGCGACCGCAAACGCTCGGAGAGTGGGGCGAAAACGGAGTGCGAGTCAAATCGCGGGGATTCTGTGGGAAGCTGCGCCAATGGAATCGAGAGGCTGAACGGGCGGGGCAGATCATCAGCGTCTTTCCGTCGCTGTGTGACCCGTTCGAAGATCGTCCCGAGCTGGAACCGTGGCGGCAGGAGATGTTCGTAACGATTGGTGCATGCCCGTGGATCCGGTTGATTCTCCTGACGAAGCGGCCTGAGAACGTACGCAGAATGTGGCCACGAATCGGCTTTCCCGATTCTGGAGTTCCCGGAACACTGGGAAGATACATAAGTCTGGCAAACGTCTGTTTGCTGACCAGCATCAGCGACCAGCAGACCGCTGATGTGATGATTCACGAGCAGGAGAGGTGTCGAGACCTGGTCCCAGTGCTGGGCGTGTCCGCAGAGCCGCTGGTGGGGCCGATCAAAATGAATTTCTGGGATCCGCGAAACCCAAAGACGGAGGGAGAATGGATGGCGTCCCACGAAGGCGTCGGGGTAATCGGCAAGAATCGCCCGGTCGACTGGGTAATCATTGGAGGCGAAAGCGGCCCCAATGCTCGCCCATGCAACGTCGATTGGATCGGTGATCTGGTGCGCCAGTGCAAGTCCGCCGAAGTGCCGGTATTCGTCAAACAAGTTGGAAGTAATCCCCGCGTGTTGTGGCCGATGGCCGGAAATGATGGCTTGCCCGCGTATATCGACGTGAAACAGGTGGGGGTGCTAGCCGCCTACGAGACTCTGCCACGGTTCGTTGACAAAAAAGGCGGCGACCCAGCGGAATGGCCAGAGCATTTGCGTGTGAGGGAATTCCCCGTGTCGTTTGACTCGAAGCTGTAAGACTCGGACCATTTGACAAACCGGAGAAACCGCCCGCCACCGACAGACCGAAAGGCCCAACCGATGACACCCGTCAATCGCAACCAGCAACCGGAGGCGAAACCGCCGACGCCGGTCTATCCCTGTGCCGAATGTCCGAGTCGATCGGACTGGAAGGTGATCGCGTTGCGGTTCGTGACCGGTCTGGCACCGGAGACCAGAATCAACCTGCTGATACTGGCCGCGACTGCGTTTGGCGTGTGGTACGAAATTACGAGCCTTCAACCCGCTCGGGAAAAGCAGCAGCTTGCGCACGAGATCCGGCTCGCCGATCAAATCTCAGACATCCAAAACAGCTATCTCGCACAACAAGCCGAGATCCGAGCAAATCACGCGCTCGAAATGACCGCATTACGAACCAGCTTTGACGGCGCGATCTCCCAATTCCGCGCCGAGTCCGACCGCCAATTGACCCTCCTTGACCGGCTAATTGCCAAGAAGCAAACCCAGGAACCTGCCCCGCCATGAAACGAAATCTCCCCCCCGCCTCCCCGCTGGCACACCTGAAACTTGCTGTGAAGATTCTCGCCACCGCGATCGCCCAGGCTATCGAGCTGAAACCGTGGCCGACGGCGGACGAATTTGATTTCGCCGTCGACGTGTCCACGGGTCTGGCCCTCGCGGCGGTGAGATCCCAATGGGGCCATCTTCCGACCGAAACGGCCGTATGCGTCACCCGAATGATCGCAACCTCTTTCGGTCGATCCTGCCCACCAGGTCTGGCACACGCGACGACCAAAGCCGCTTATGAGGTCGTGATGAATGCGATACAACCGCCCGACAAACCATTGACGATCGGCCAAACCTACCGCCGAATCGACGCGGCAATCGCCGCAATCCTCTGCGCTGGCAGCGCAGGCCAGGCCGCGAATGCCAATCAGCAGATCGGAAGAGCACAC
>JAPLOC010000755.1 GCA_026692825.1 Planctomycetota bacterium
ATCCATCCGCCTCCCCGGCGTCGAAAATCGCGATGATGTTGTCGTGCCGCAGGTGGGCGGCCGCCTGCGCCTCGGCCTTAAACCGCCGCACCAGTGTCGGATTTTCCGCCTTGTCCTGTGGCAGAACTTTGAGCGCGATATTCCGCTTGAGTACGCTGTCGAGCGCAAGGTAGACCGCCCCCATTCCTCCCTGGCCCAGCTTCTTCTGAATGGTGTACCGCCCGATTTTCGGCGGGTAATTCGCCGGTCTTTTCGACGATGCGATCGCGCGCGTGGGATCCTCGGCCGATGGCTCCCGGTCTGTTTCTGGTTGCTGTGTCATCTTCACCCTCGGCCCATTGGATAATGGCGGTGACAAAATATACCGCGCCACCTGACCAGAGTATATCGACCGATATCTCGTGTTCGAGGTGCGCACAAGGGAGGGGAGGGGGGCTACGAATCCACGTTACCCTCCCTTGCGTCCAGTTCTTCTTCCCCTCACCTCGCGGAACGCGATTTGGATTGGATCAAAACGACCACCGGCGGAGTGGATCGTGTTCAATCGCGCTGTGCCGGAACCGTGGCGGGAATTGCCCCTTTGAGCCACAAGCCGCCATCGACCAGGAGCGACGTTCCGGTGATGTAGTCGGCGTCATCGGAGGAAAGAAAGACAGCCGCTTTGCCAATGTCGTGGATGCTTCCCAACCGTCCCCAAGGCAAAACGCTGCCCCCCGAGGCAACCGCCGCGTCTCCAAATGTCGCGCGTTCGCCCGGCGTGTCGATCCAGCCCGGTTCGATCGCATTGACGTTGATGCGGTACGGCAGCAGCTCGGCGGCGATGGTCTCCGCCATGGCGATGACTCCCCGTTTAGCCGCGTTGTACGCCACGCTGTTCACAAACGGCACCCGGGCATGCAATGACGAGATGAAGACGATCTTTCCGCCCCCTCCCCGCGCGACCATGTGGCGGGCGATGATCTGGCTCATGTGAAAGCCGGCCGACAGCGTTCCCTCCAGTGTCTTCGCCCACAATTCCGGGCTGACCTCTAGAAACGCGGCGCGGCGCGAAAACGCGGGATTGGACACCAGAATGTCGACGCGCCCCAGCCCCGCGATCGCGCGCTCGGCGACCTGTTCGCACGACGCGCGTTCAAAAATGTCCCCATCGACCAGAATCGCGTTGCGGCCCAATTCTCGAATCTCGGCGACCAGCGAATCCGTGAGTTCACTCGGGTTCCGATCGTTGATCGCGACATCGGCACCGGCACGAGCCAGTTCCAATGCGCATCCACGCCCAATCCCCCGCGCGGCCCCCGTCACGAGTGCCGTCTTGCCAAGAAGTCGCATGTTGATCTGTTTGAAGAGGAGGTTCTGGGACAGGATTCCGACTACGCGACCTGTCCCTCAAACCGGACCGTCGCCTCGTCCACACGCAGAAAAGCGGCGGCGTGGGCTGGCAGGTCGAGCACGCCCGGCGTCGAACGTTCAACAATCACCGCCATGCCGATCCCGAGGCCGAACGAGAAATTCCCCCCGGGCGTTCCCAGGTACTTCTCGACAACAAACGTCTCGAAACCAGTCGAACTCTCGGGGTGAAACGTCGGGCGAAAGTCGACCGTGGCAAGTTCACGACGGTTCTTCGCGCTTTTGGCAGGTTCGGTGAACTGAAACAGACACAATCGGCAGCGGAAGTTTTTGAGAAAGACTTCGTCGTAGAATTCCCGCGACGAGCCGTCTCCCCGCACCGACAACGTGACCACAAACCGACCCGCCTGGGGATCGCGAATCTGTTGCGCCAGCACCACCGATGCACCGGCCTCAACGCTCCAGGAGGTTGTGGCATCCGCGCCCAGAATTCCCAGAGCCGCCTGGCGAATCGTGGAGTCGCCCCCTTGCAATCCGGTTTCCGAACAGAGTGCTACTCCGAATCCGCTGGACTTGTTCGCGACAAGTGCCGAGGCTCGCCACCCTTTGGGACTTGCCGGCGCATCGAGTGGTCGCAGGACCGTCGA
>JAPLOC010000756.1 GCA_026692825.1 Planctomycetota bacterium
CTCGACAGTTTTCTGGGGGTGCCGATCTGTCTGGGGAAGAATCTCGTGGGCATTGTTGGTCTGGCGAACCGCCCCGGAGGCTATTCCGAAGAGCTGGTCGACTATCTCGAACCGTTTCTGCGCACCTGCGCCACCATCATTCAAGGAGATCGCGACGAACACTCGCGCCAGCGAGCGGAACGGGAATTGCAAGAGGCTAAGCAGGCGGCTGAGTCTGCCAACCGAGCCAAGAGCGAATTCCTCGCCAACATGAGCCATGAAGTGCGCACCCCGATGGCCGCGGTGCTGGGCTTTTCGGAGATGTTGCTCAATCACGGACTCTCTCAGTCTGAACGCGACAAGGCCATTCAATCGATTCGGCTGAACGGACAGCATTTGATGCAGATCATCGACGACATTCTCGCCCTCACCAAGATCGAGGCCCAGAAGCTGGTTCTGGAGTATATGCCGTACTCCCCCTGGCAGATCGTCCAGGAAGTGCTGTCGCTGTTGCGTGTCCGCGCCAGCGAACGCTCGATCGCACTGTCGGTCCGGGCCGAAGGAGTTGTTCCCAAGCTCGCCATGATCGACCCCACGCGGGTCCGGCAGATCCTGGTCAACTTTGTCAGTAACGCCTTGAAATTCACCCCCGCTGGCGGACAGGTGCGGGTGCGGTTTTGGTGTCTCAACGAAGACCCGCAGGCGGAACCGTTTGTGTGCATGTCGGTCGAAGACACCGGAATTGGCATCGCCCGCGAGCAACTGGAACGCCTTTTTGAGCCGTTTCAGCAGGCCGATACGTCGACGACTCGCCGGTTCGGTGGCACTGGATTGGGACTCAGTATCTCGATGCGACTCGCCGAAGCGATGGGGGGAGAGATCACTGTCACCAGCGAAGAGGGGCGGGGGAGCGAGTTCACGTTGCGGATCCCGGTGGGGATCAGTCGCCGACAGATGGGCTGGGTCGACGCCGCGGAACTGGAGTCGGCCTGGGTCTCGCCGCGGATGCCATCAGATACCACCGTCCCCACGCGAATGAACGGCCGAATTTTGCTCGCCGAGGACAATCCCGACATTCAGACCGTGGTGGTGGCACATCTGGAGTCGGCCGGCCTGGAAGTTGAAGTCGCTTCGAATGGGCTAGAGGCGGTGAGTCTCGCGCAGTCCGGGAAATTCGACGTCATTCTCATGGACATGCAGATGCCGAAACTCGACGGGTATGGCGCGACCAGCTCCCTGAGGCAGTCGGGTTATCGCGGGCCGATTCTGGCGCTGACGGCTCACGCGTTCGCGGAAGACCGCGCCCGCTGCCTGAAAGTCGGCTGCACCGAACATCTGTCGAAACCGATCACACGCGAGCTGCTGCTGGAAACAATCGCCCGGTACCTCGCGAAACGAGACCAGACGCCTTCGACGCCAGCCGCTTTGCCAAAATCGGCGGTGTCCGATTCACAGTGCGAGGCCGCGAAATGTCGCGAACAGAGCCCCGCGGACAACGGGTTGAATCAGCTTCAGAGGGGCTTTGTCAGCCGACTCCCCGAACGCGCTCGCGAGATTGAGCAAGCACTTGCGGACAACGATTTGACAAAGCTCAAGAGCCTCGCCCACCGGACAAAAGGGGTGGGAGGCATGTATGGGTTTCCGGAACTGTC
>JAPLOC010000757.1:0-377 GCA_026692825.1 Planctomycetota bacterium
GTTTCCGTCAAAGTCTTTGGTCAGACCGGCGAGCGCGAACGCTTTGCCAATCGCGGGGCTGTTCGCCGTCAGGTGCCAACTGGTGTCGAGTTGGGGATTGCCCAGAATGCTGTGTGTGTCGTAGCCGTAATTGGCTTTCCACTGCGAGAAAGTCTGTTCGGGAGTCCCGTCCCCGGTGAGATTTCGGTCGATGAACAGCGTTCCCCGCACGCTGGTGCCGTAGTACTGGTTGTAGTCGAGATTCAGCCCCCCGGTGATGCTCCCCTCGCGGATGTCGACCATGCGAGTGGCATTGTCGGAATTGGTGACAATGATGTTGTTCACCACGGTCGGGTTGGTCGACGCCACGTGGTAGTAACTGGGGGCGGTGTTCGAGA
>JAPLOC010000757.1:395-1587 GCA_026692825.1 Planctomycetota bacterium
CCGCCGAACTGAATCGGTGCCTGGGCGTCCTTCGACGGGTTGACCAGCGTGTTGTTGTAGACCTGGGCGTTCAGGGCACCGTAGATCCCAACTCCCGCGTGGCCGGCGTTGACCACGATATTGTTACGAACGACCGTGTCGATGCTCGCGTAGTTGCCTACGTTCGAGGGTTCCAGCCACTCAAGTTCGGAGTAGAACCCGTTGACGATTCCCGCACCGGCAGTGTCTTTGACGAGATTGTTTTCGATCAGCGAGTTCTCGGTCCCGCCTGCGGTCAGAATGCCGATGCCGGGGATGTCGTGGATGTAATTGCCGCGGGCGATCATCCGGTCGCCATTGTTGTTGTCGATCCCATCGGCGCTGGACGTTGTTCGTCGGCCGCTGTTGTAGATCTCGGAGTTGAGAATCGAGATGTCGTTCGCCCCCGGGGTGATCTTGATCGCGTCGACACCGGTGTCGTGCACTTTCACATGGTCCAGTGTGATGCCACTGGCCCCCTTGTGGGTGCTGCCGGCGGAAAAGTCGCTGTCCCACCAGTCCCAAAACATGACGCCATAGTAATACCCGCCGCTGATCTCGAGGTTTTCGAGCTTTCCCCCTTGCACGTCGTAGTTGTAGCGAATCACCGAGTTGGCGTGGCCGTCGGTGTACTGGGTGAGCGGAGACTCGATCACCCCCCATTCCCCCGGCTGTGAGCGAATGGTGAGATTGTCGATGTCGATATTGAAGCCCCCTTCGTACACGCCGTTCCGGAGGGTGATCGTGTCACCATCGGCCGACGCGTCAAGGGCCCGGCGAATGGTCTTGAACGGGGCGTCGATCGCGCCGGTTCCCCAGTCGTTTCCAGTGGGGGCGACGAAAAACTCGGCCGTCAGCAGCACGCGACTTTCCAGCGTCTCGGTCGGAACCGAGCGTCCGTTGCGGATCTTTCGCTTCCGCCGACCCGAGTTCGCAAAACGCATCCAATCAGAGACTTTTGCCCGCGCCCAATCCGCAATCCTGGTTTTGAAAAACATGATGTCTCGAAGCTCCACTGAGGGGAAACTGGTCACAAGAAGAGTGGGTGATGCCCCCCAGTCGTGCGGGAGGCGGCGGTGTGACAGGGAAATTCGATTTTTTTCGAAATTTCCCCCCGGAAGGCTGCCCGGTCGATGCGTCGACCGTCCGATCGCTCGACGCGACCGCTCCCGTC
>JAPLOC010000757.1:1686-3247 GCA_026692825.1 Planctomycetota bacterium
GCCAACCAGTGAATCACTGGTCTGTGACAAGGAAATACCCAACCGGTTCCATCGCCCCTCACGTTTTTCGCGAGAATTCTCGGCAAGCACAAAATTCCTTGAAAACCTAGCTTCACCCGCCTCCAACCATCCAGGCACACTCCACCACCGCGCAAATCCCCAAAGCAACCAGCATCGACAGACAACCCGATCCCGGCCGCGTGATGCTGTGACGGATTGCCAAACGGTCGACTGCCTCCACGGAGTCGCCTGGACTCGCACCGGTCGACTCGCGGTACAAGTCAGCGGCACCAGCGCGGTCCCCCGAGCGCAGCAGATTCAGCAGGTCTGCCTCCTGGCTGGTCCCTTCACTGACGCCCGACTTGCGAACCGCCATCGGTTCCCCCTTTTGGACCGCGAGCAAAGCCCGTTGGGACTCGCGCGCTGACCCGCCCGTTCTGGCTCGATAGAGCTTCAAAGCCTCCGTGTCGCGACGCTGCAAGACGAGGGACACCATCTCGGGATGCCAGGTGACATCGTCGGCCCGAACCGAAGGAAATCGCTCGAACGATGATGCGCGGGGCAAATCGAATCGCGGCAGCATCGCACCACACCGCGCACAGTCCACAACCCCAGCAGCGTTCTTTTGCGAACAAAACAGGCAGCGCATCATCAAAGCCTCCGATTTCCGGCGGTGACAAGGAATATGCACTTACCGCCGCTCGCCATTGTACACGAAACAGCGTCGCGCGAGCATGCGATTCCGATACGGCGTTTCAATCTGTCTCCACTCGACTCTGCCGAAGACGTCCAGACCGCGGCGTCGTAGGAACGCCGTCCGCCACATGTCTAGTCGAACTTCGGCGAACTAACGAGTGAGAAACCAATCACTTCCTCCCCGGTCACGGTGCTGAGGTCGTGGTGCATGCTCAACACTTTCACTCCCGTGACTTCGTGGATCATTGACTCCAGCATGGGGCGGGCCAGTTCCAGCAGTTGCCTGCGGACCTCTTTGATCAAATCGCGTCCATTGGGAGCGAGAGCCGACTTCCCAAGTTGCCGTTCCGCGACCGTCAACGCGTCTTGGATGCGAACCAGCAGCAGGTCTTTGATGAAGTGGGCACGAATCTGCTGGGATTTCCAACCCAGGTACTCGTCCTGAAACCGCTGGATCCCGTCACAAATGGCCGCCTCGCTTTCAACCACTGTCAGCGCTTTGGAGCTGCGCTCGTTGCGTAACCGCCGCGCGGCACTGATCGACAGCCGGGAAACGCCGGGCGGCGACGCGTCACTTGCCATTGTGGAAGTGGCGAGATCGGGTTCCGTCACTCGCACGCTGGCGATCACTTCCTCAAGTTCATTGAGCGCGACTGGTTTAAAGACAACGACGTCAAAGCCCGCTTTCAGGGCCATTGTCTTATGTCCCTGGTCGGTATGACCCGTGATTGCCGCGATTCTCGCCGCTTTGAATTCCGGGTTCTGGCGAAACCGCTGGACGAGGACACATCCATCCATTTCCGGCATCGCCAGATCAATCAACATCAGGTGGGGGCGAAACGCGTTGGCGACGTTGATCGCCTGC
>JAPLOC010000758.1:0-3432 GCA_026692825.1 Planctomycetota bacterium
ACAGTCGGAAGAGTTCGAAAGAACCTCTCCCGGAAATCGACATAATCGTTCGCCACCTGGGGTTCCGTTTTCGCTCGCTGTCGGATTTCCTCCCAGAACTTGTCCTTCATTCGGTTGGAGAAACACTCAATCCGAAACAGCGCGGCCGCCGTCGTTTCGACACCAGCCCATTCCGCTGCCTTGCGGTCGGCTTCGTACTCATTCGCGCGCGACAGCACAAACGCATACGCGTTGAATCGTGGCCAGAACCAGTCGACAAACCACAAAATCGTCCGTCGCATTCCACTCACAAGGGACGAAGAGGAGGGATTGTGCAACTCGGCGAAGACCCGCGACCAGGTCTGTCTCAAGCGGTAAATCCAGGTGCCGAACCGATCGTGCCCAGAGAGCGAGTGTCCGAATTCATGCGCCAGGACCGCTGAGAATTGCTCAGGGGAGACAACTCGCATCAGCGGCAAACCCAATGTGAGATAGCTGCGATTCCATCCGAACACCCCCAGCCGGGGGATCACCTGGACGCTGGCGTTCAGGTCCGGGTCGATGCGCACATGATCGAACGGTTTCGCCCCGAGTTGATTTCGCAGCGAATCGAGGAGATCGAACAGTGCGGGGACTTCGCCACGCGTGAGTTCCCGCAATTTCTCCGACTCGATGGGAACCCAGAGAAACGCCGCCAGTTGGGCGAACGCGAACGGCAGCAGAACCGAAACCATCGCCAGCAGATAGATACTCGGTTCCTTACCGCCCAGAAACGCTCCCAGAATCAGCCCGACGGCGATCAACAACACCACCATCAACAGCGCGACAAACCCCGCATAACCCACAGCAACCAGGATGGCAATGCGAAACCTCAGCGCGAGCGGCCGGGTTCCGTATCGTGCCTGGACACGGTTGACGAGCTTGTCGAATTGTTCGCTGGTCATGGCATTCCAACGGCGCGTTTCACCAGCAGGTATGGGGCCTGACGGCTGATGTTCAATTTCGCAGCCCGCTGATTGAGTTCCGTCTTCCGCTCTGGGAACTTTTGTGCCAGCGCGCACAAGAAGACTGGAACCTCGTGCAGTCGCAGCACGATGCCATCCAGTTCCGCGTCCGTTGGAGGAGTCTCTCGAGTCAGCAAATCCGCTGCCCGACGCATATCTCCATCACCCGTCCGCAGCTTGTCGCAGGCGAGACCGCGCCATCGGTCGGCCTCCACACGATTCCGCACCAGAGAATATGCCAGACTCATCGACAGCATCTCCGACCAACCATCAAACGCCGTTTGGAATCCGTCGATCTTCGCCACCCTGTCAGGTTCACCGCGGGCGAGCAGGAGATCGATGTCGCGAGTCGGGAGCGACGGCGGATTCCCATTCTTCAGGCGAACGGGATCCAGATCGCCGCAGACGTAATCGAGCATCGACTGAAACCTCGCGACCGTTTCGGGACTTCGCGCGAGGCCGGTATTCGCCATCCATTGATTCACAGCTTGCCGGGCGTCGTTGAACTTTCCTTGGGCGGCGAGACAGTCGGCAAGCTGGTACACCGTCTGAAGCGCGTCGACAAGATCTGGACTCTGAATTTGCTGTCGGTAGAACGGCTCTTGCGCCCCGGCTTCACCCACAGCCAGACGGACGAGGTGCCACAGGTAACGGTAGGAGGGGTCATTCGAGAGCGGCCCCGCCCCTTTTTCACACAGCCGTTTCGCCTCGCCCCAGTCACCACGGTTCGCCGCGTCGAACGCGAGTCCCATCGCGGGCCAGCCGAGTTGCGGGTCTTTCGCGTCGGCAAGCTGGTAATATTTCAACTGGTCGGCCCGGTCCAGACCGACCCGGCCGCGCAGGTACAGCAACATCGCGTCGCCCGGAGCCTGAGCCAACTGGGCATCGTATTCCGGCACCAGCGCCGCCTCGTTTGCCGCGACTGAGTCGAGGTTTTGATACGCCCGATGCCACGGAACAGAAATCGGCTTTCGCCACAAACCCTCTTTCAGAAACGCGGCGACCCGCGGTTCATGTTCGCCGACTACATTCTGCGCGTAGATCTGCAAAAGAGCAGTATCCCTGGGATTGCGTTTGAGGTGTCCCTCGGCGAACGTCAAGGCGACATTCGGTTCTGCGGAATTGCGCAGTCCCATAAAGAGCGACGAGGGGGGTACGGCTTCCGTTCCCACATGAATCTTCGTGATTTCCTCGTTCTTCCCTTTGACTTTCATGGAGTTGGGCGGAGTTTCGAACGCATAGTCGGCGTGAGGTACGTAACTGAATTCTTTCGACAGAACTTCGGACTCTCCCGGACGGGGGTTGGCCGCGTAATGCAACACGTCTTTGGAGATCGCCGCGACATTGGCGATGTTGTAAATCCACAGAGGACTGGAGGTCCAACGGGTCCAGTAACCGGACTGGAGGGTGATCTCGGAGGTCTGCGTCACCGGACCGCTGAGGCTGATTCGATGCGTTCCCTCGGACAGTGGAATGAGAGCGCGCGAACCCGGGTTGACTGGTACCGCGGGACCACCGTCGATCGAGGCGCTGGCGATGTCCGCGAAGCCGTTGAAACGTGAACAACAGCGCGACGGATCCCCAGAAGGCGGTGCGGGCGACCCACGGCGGATTCCGCCCGCTCTTTCCGTCGAACAGTCCCCGCACGGAAAAAGCCTGTTCGGGCAACAGTGATTTTTCAGGCTGGACCGCGCGCTCGGACTTCGCGACCAGTTTGCGAAACGTGTGCTGATCACCAATCGTCGGCCGTTCCCGCAGCAAATGCCCGCACAATTCCAGCACCCGCTCGTGATTCCCCGCTTTCTGGTACGACTCGGCGAGTGTCTCCAAAAGCCCCACGTTGTGATGCTGCCCGGCACCCGGCAGCCGCAGGTAATCCAACAGTTCGTACGCTTCGTCCAGTCGGCTCAGACCGATTCTGCGCCATGCCAGGTGGAACCGCACCTCGGGGATTTCGGGTTGCAGGGCGTGCGCTTTTTCGTAGAGCGGGGTCGAGTCCGCAGTGCGTCCCATCTGGTCGAGATGGGCTGCGAGCCATTGCAGCAGGTCGACATTGTCTGGATGCGCCTGGATTGCCGACTCGCGAAATTTGTCGGCCTCGTTGTGCATGTAAAAGTTCAGAAACTGCGCATGCAGAGCGCACGCCGCGTCGACCGAAGGTTCGGCGCGGTATTTCTCCATCGCTCCCGAGACTGCCAACTGGCGGGACATCTCATACTCTTCCGGCTTGACGACCCAGTGGCGATTGCAGCGGGGGCAGAAATCGAGCAGCCGGACCCGTTTGAGCGGAATCACCGGAATGAAAATGATCACGAACCAGAGCCGGGTCGTGTACGTCTCGAGTTTGACGTAAGCGCCACAGTGCTGACACGTTCCCTGTCGGCTCGCCGTGTCTTTTTTGCCGTAGTAGGATGTCCCAATTCCATTGACGGTCGTCGGCATCTGCGAA
>JAPLOC010000758.1:3449-5111 GCA_026692825.1 Planctomycetota bacterium
AATTCCTGTCGCACTGAATCAAGGGCTCCGCCGTTCCAGTCCGCGGAGCGAAGGTCACCGGCAAGTCTTATATCGCGGCGGGGAATCGACTGCGAGGGAGTGAGTGGAGGGGGAGTTGAAGAGGATTTGCGAATCAACGTCGAACCACCAGCCGGCTGATGCCGGCCGCTCGCTAGCGCGTTTTGAAATTCGCTACAATCGGTCCGCGCGAGTTGATCCGATTCGATGCGACCGTCACACCGGCCACCCACAGCATGGGCTTCTTCAACGTTTACCAGTTCCTGGCACCGGCGATCCTCGTCCCGTTGAGCTACTGGCTCTGGTGGCGACGGTATGACGGGCAGCATGAGTTCGTGCTACTGGCGTTGTCGATGCCGGTGCTGTTCGCGTATGTGATTCCGGGAATTGGCACCAACCTGCTGGGGCTGTGGGAATTCAACACCCGATTTCGACTGGGCAAATTCCGGCCGCATCACGGGTTCGTGTTCGGAAGCGCCACCAGCATGCTGACGCTGGTGTGTCTCGACCGCGCGCCTGCCGAAATGACTGTGTGGGAAGTCGCGCGTGCGGGGATCGTACTCGGTTCGGTCTTGGGATTCTGGAACTGGTTTTATGACATTCAGGCGATCAAGTCGGGGTTCATCATCGTCTACAACCGCCCCTACGCTGACCGCCTGGGGCCTGAAGCAATCGCCATGGATTACGCACCGTTTCTGTTCGGAGCGTTTGGCCTGTGTAACGGTGCCGCACTGCGAATCGCGGAATGGATGTTACTGGTCCGGGGGGATTCTGCGTTATATTGGTGGCTGTTCATCGCCTGCAATCTGGTGGTGCTGACTGTGCCGGTCGCGATTTTGATCGGCTGTTCCTACGTCCGGAATGGAACCTCGGGACTGAAACCGCTGAAGCGAGACTGAACCATGTGGAAACGCCGCGTTGTGTGCTTGGTGGCCCTGTTCACCCTGGAGATCGCCACCGCCCGGTCTCAGGACGAATCCGCCACCCCGGCCAGCACAGAGACTACCGCCGTCGACGTGAAAGAAATCGACGCCGAACTCGATGCGTTTCGCGACGACTTGTTTCGCGCGTTCAACGACGCCGACTACCCGACGATGCTCGAAAAGTATTGCCACAAAGACTTAATCGCGACCTGGCAGGATGGAACGACCGGGCAGGGGCACGCCGGGGTGATCGCCGAATTCGACAAGTTGAAAAAGTTCATCCGCAAGATGACCGTTCACCCCAAGACCGACAAACGGTTGATCCTGAACGACGGCAAGCTGGTGATCTCTTCCGGGGACATGGAAGATGAATATGCCCTCAGTCGGGGGCCGCGCGTCAACCTGAAGAGTCGCTGGTCGGCGACGCTGGTCAAAGAGGATGGTCGCTGGTTGCTCGCTAGCTTCAGCGCGTCAACGAACGCCTTCGACAACGAAGTCGTCGACCTGTACCTGGCCGGTCAGAAATACACCTGGGTGGCAATTGGAGGTCTGGTGGGACTGGTTCTTGGAATCGGCGTGGCCCGCACCTTTTCGCGCAAAGACAAGCCGAACGCTCCCCGGCCGCCGTCATGACGGGCCGGTTCGATTCGTTGTGAACTGGTCGAGAAACCTCGGGTAAAGAATCCTCGATCCCCACAGCGCCAATGCCAATCCCCCCGCG
>JAPLOC010000759.1 GCA_026692825.1 Planctomycetota bacterium
GAACAGTCGGGACTGTAGGCCACACTGGTCACCATGTCGGCGTGTCCCCTGAGAGTGTGCCTCACGCCGACTCCAGGCCCCCAGAGCGAGATCTGATCCCCGCTCGATGTCGCAAAACTCAGGCCGTTGGGGCTAGAGGCGACACTGGTCACCGCCTCTTGATTATCCGAGTTAAGAGACCCAAACCTGTTGCTCCCCTCGACGCTCGTCTGGCGATACCCTCCGTCGCGGCCGCCGCGGAGAACCAACTCGCCGTTGGGAGAGTACGCGACACCGGCGGCAGGGCCGTCATGCTCCAGAATCGTCCGGATCTCCACACCGGTGCCGGCATCGAAGAGTCTGACCTTCCCATCGGCGCCGCCACTCGCGATGAGTTCGCCATCGGGGCTGTAGGAGAGACTCAGGATCAATCCCGGCGAAGCCTTCAGGGGTGGATTCGCGCCGTCGCCGTCCTGTCTGGTCGGTGCCGGCTTCGCGGGATTCTGGGCCGACGCCACGCCAACGATCGCCGCCAGTAAACTGGCTGCCAACACAACGGACAGAGCCCGGGCCACGAGCCGGCCCCACTGAGAATGCACTTTGAACACGGCGGTTGCTCTTGGGTTGACGTCCATTGAAACCGTCGTCAGCAACCGAGAGCAGGCTTGTGAGTCGCATCCGACCCGGAAAATTTACCGATCCCCACTCGATCGGAGCAATGCCAGGTGCCGACGGACGGCGGGCATCAGCCCACTGGCCCTTCGACGCCGCTTTGCAGCACCCGGGCCGTTTTCAAACAGTCGGCACAAATCGGTAGATGCGGCGGAAGATACGGGCCACCCAATGTATTGCCGATTCTCGGCATCCCGTTCCCGCAATACACTGTAACTCATCGTTGCGCGCGGCGAGCCTGGTTGTGCGGGACCGACGAGGTCACCGGGCGGTGTTACCTTCACCGCAGGCAGTGGCGTCAGGACCGGCGAAAACGATTCCAGGACGGCAGGCACTTTCCCCTGACCCTGCATTGATTCGACTCAGGGTAGGAGACGCAACTCACGCAGGCGGTCGGCTGATGGGTGACCCTGTCCCTTTGAATAACCGCCCCGATCGGTTGGTCGGCTGGAACGATGTCGAAGTCAGGCGGCAACTGGATCCACGTCGCCTGTCTCGCGTCGCGATCAGCCGAAAGCCGATGGAAGCGACACTATGGCGGAGTGGCACTCTGATTTGAATTGCCCATCCTTGTCGACTTCCTGTACAATGGAACCCCAGAAACTCCACGAACGGAATCACCTGCGCTCATCCCCATCCACCGCGTGGATCGCTGGATTCCGTCCGTTTCCTGAACTCTCTTTCTCTCACGAAACTGTCGAACCATGCGTTCAATTCCTCGACGTCGCCGTGGCTTCACTTTGATCGAGCTGCTGGTCGTCATCGCGATCATCGGCATCCTGGTCGCGCTGTTGTTGCCTGCGGTTCAACAGGCGCGCGAGGCGGCTCGTCGCAGTCAGTGCAAGAACAATCTGAAGCAGATTGGACTCGCTCTGCAGAACTATCACGACACCCACCGCGTGTATCCGTTCGGCAAGGGAAACAGCTATAGCAGTTCCTACCCTGGCACGCCGGTCTATCCGCGGTGGTCGGTCCACTCAATGATTCTGCCTCAGATCGAACAGACCAATCTGTACAACAGCATTTCGTTTCTGGCTCCTCCCGACACTCCCGGGATGGGGGGTGTGATCAACTTCATGCCCGAGTTTCAAAGTCCGGGGAATATCAACACCGCCGCCAGTCGAACGAAAGTCGCGGTCTTTTTGTGCCCGTCCGACAGCAGTTCAAGTAGCGGCCCCACCGCCCAAAACAACTACGTGGGAAATCAGGGGGGGTGGCTGTGTGATCGGGGAGACCAGCCGGGTGGCGCGAGCGACGTCGCCCCGGACGAAGTCCAGACCGGGATCTTCTACTTTCTCAGCAGCACCCGTGCGGCCTCGATCCGCGACGGCATGTCGAACACCGTGTTCTTCAGCGAACGAATTCGCGGCATGGGGACTCCGGACCCCAAATCTGATTTGTTTGTGATTCCCAATCAGGCTTCACTCGACGCCACCTGGCAAACCTGCCAATCGATCGATCCGTTCACCGCGACACCTCTGACCAGCAAGTGGGGCTGGAGCTGGGTGATGGGGGAAAACTGCTGCACCCTTTACAACCATGTCGCTGGTCCCAATACGAGATCGTGCGCTGGAACACCGTTCGCCAACGGTAACATGACGAATATGGCGATGCAGGTCTCGGCATCCAGCCACCATACCGGAGGCGTGCATGTGCTGATGGGGGACGGCGGTGTGCATTTCGTGGGCGATTCGGTCAACTTGCAGGTTTGGCGTGGCATGGGGACACGGGCCAGCAAAGAGGTGTTCGATTCGCCCTTCTAACGACGGCCGGCCCATGGAAACGACGACACGAGCGCGATCGAGTTCACAAAGTGCCGCCGCGTCGCATGGTCGGCGATCGTTGCGATGCCTGAGCCCGCACCTCAGGCTTTGGATGTTGGTCTATGCCCTTTTGTTCGCTGGCGCGAGTATTGGCTGTCAGTCGTCGAACCGCGCTGAAAAGTACATTCCCGCTGAGGATCTGGCAGAGAGTGCAGTGCGAGCGGCGCTGGTCGAGTGGCGTGAGGGGAAACCTGCAGGTCAGATCGAGGGAATGAAGCCGAGCGTGCAGGTTGTTGACACGCACCGTCCTGCAGGTCAGGAACTGGTGGAATTTGAGATTCTGGGGCCGGTCGCCGGCCCGGCCCCACGGTGTTTCGCCGCCAAGGTCGTGCTGCGTAATCCTGATGCCGAAGAGCGGGTCCGATTCGTCGTCGTGGGAATCGATCCGTTGTGGGTCTTTCGGCAGGAAGACTACGAGATGTTCACGCGTTGGGATATGGTGATGCCCGAACCGGAACCGGCCAATCCAGACGGCGGGTCAGCGGCGTCGGCGAATCAGGAGCCGACCCGTGAGTGAGGGAGCATCCGCCA
>JAPLOC010000760.1 GCA_026692825.1 Planctomycetota bacterium
GTTCGACGTTGTCCCCCGGTTTCACGAGACCCTGGGTCAGCACCCCATCGGTGGCCGCCTTGATCTCGACGTGCCGGGTGTCGTCGTATTGTACCCTCCCGGGGACGATGTTCACCCGGTGCATCGGTCGCGGTTCCACCACGGCGACCTCAATTCCCGCGGCGATCCGCTTCGAGTCCGGGAGATGCACGATTCCGGGAGTCGTCTCCAAGACGTCCACCTTTTCGGTCACTGGCATGTCCACCAACGGAGGGGGATTCCAGGACCGTCCCAGCCAGACGCCACCCGCCAACAGACAACCGGCGGTAAAAATGAGAGAAACCCAATTGGGGGGGAAGTGTTTGCTCATGACTCGTCTAACCCACGCGGGAAGGAAAAAACTTTTGAAGATCGCCGCGAACACGCGCGACGCGATCCAGCCATCAAAAGTCACGCGCAACCAGACCATGTCCGGCCGCGATTCACCGTCTCAAGACTTCGAGGATCGCATTGACCCCGGGAAGAGACGCGAACCAACCCCCGCTAACAGAGTGCGACGCGAATGAGCGCGCGCATTCCCCCTGGTTTTCGATGAACTGCCATCAAGCCCCCCGCCGAGTACGCCGCGACATAGGGACCGTTAGAGAAACGCCCCCATTGCCCGGTCGTGACGGCGAATTCAGTCGCCGGTTGAATCGTTCCCAATGGCCCCGCGACCGCCCCGGTCATCGACCAGAATTCTTCATCGGAGTGCGAATCGGAATCGGACGGAGACGATTCGTCATCGGTCCATGTCAGCGACCCACTTCGCAACTCCGTCGGGGACACCCAGTGGATGTGCCAGTCCAACCACGCCGACCGATTCGCGCCGGGGTGATGTGCCTGCAGATGCCGCTCCAGTTTGGCCTCACAGGGTCGAACCGCCTCGGCGGCGTGCGCGTGACACACGGGCAACGGGGCGCGCAACGCGAACCACACCAGGCACCAGATCAGCAGATGCGATGGTTTCAACACGGTTCGGCGGGCAGCGGCGTGTCTCACAGCGGTCTGTTCGAAAGGGAACGCACAAAGACCAGACGTCGGGAATCGAACAAACGACTCCCGACGTCCTGTATTCTACGCAAATCCGGATGGCCAATGCATCCGAATTCCCGGAGTCAATCGCGAATCTCAAAGATCGCCTCGACTTCGACCGAGATATTCCCCGGCAATGGCCCCATCCCCACGGCACTGCGGGCACCCTTGCCGGGCTCGCCAAACACCTCCACCATCAGGTCGCTGAAGCCGTTGATCACCTGAGGATGATTGAGAAAGTCGGAAGCCGAATTGACCATGCCCAACGTCTTCACGATCCGGGTGACCCGGTCGAGCGACCCCAGGTAGTTCCGCAACGATGCGAGCATCGCCAGTCCCACAACCCGGGCCGCCTCTTTGCCCTGCGCCTCGGTCAGATCGGACCCGACCCGCCCGGTCACCAGTGTCTTATCCGGTCGCAATGGACCATGTCCCGAAACATACAGCAGGGATCCCACCTGCACACAAGGGACATACGTCGCCACAGGTTTCGGAGCGGGGGGCAGGACGAGGCCCAGTTCCTTCAGACGCGCTTCAGCACTCATCACAGTCTCTTTGTGGTTGTGGACAATGGTTACAGGAATGCAGTGGATGCGGATTATGACGCGTCCCCCGGCATGCCGGCAATCGACACGGAACATCCACAATGTTAGCTTCCGATCTCATTCACCCGCCCCGCAAGGGAGCAGGGGTCTTGAGTGTAAAATGTATCAACTGGTGCCGCGCTCGGCATAATCCACGTGACCCTTCCGCTCGAGACTCGCGAATTCCCGGGATTCCACTGGACAGCGCTGGGGGGACGCCACGAAAATCGTTGTCACACCCGGCGGCCCGACATGCCACAACATTCGGAATTCCGTGCGGCACCCCAGCTTTTGATCCTCAAGGAATGACAAATGGACCGCAAACTCAAACTGCAACGCCTACGCGAACTGCTGAAATCGATTGCGCCCGCCGGGGATCTCGAAAGCGTCGCCGAGCGGATCACGCCGGATGGATCGACTGGGGGTGTTCTCGAATCGATGGAAGGCGCGAGTGCCGAAGAACACTGCGACTACGCCAGGGAAGGGGTACAACCATCAACAGATCGCGCAGGACGCCGCCGACAGCGAGATCTCCGACGCGCAGTTGAGCGCGTTGGAAGCGATTGTTCTGCCCCGTGAACGCCCCGTCGTGTTCATTCAGGACAACGGTTTCAAGACTCCCCCGGCTCCCTGGCAACATTTTGGGCGAGCGGAAAACCGCAAGAACATCACAGCGGCGATTCCTTCCGTCGGGAGAATCGAACTCCCCGACAGTCCCTGGATCCCCTACGGGGGAACAGGTTTTGTCGTGGGTGACGAATTGCTGATGACCAACCGCCACGTGGCTGAACTGTTCGCGGCCGGACTGGGCAAACGAATTCAGTTC
>JAPLOC010000761.1 GCA_026692825.1 Planctomycetota bacterium
GATTGATCTCGCGGGCTCGGGTGTCGACGAAATAGGGCACACCGTCGAGAGGACCAGGAATCGCGGTCCCTGAGGTTCCGAACGGAAGCTCGCCTTGTTGTTGTCCCACGAAGTACTCGGGGATCGACCGAAACCGGGCCAGATGAAAATTCGGAGACACGTAGTTGTACGCCGCCCCCAGGTGCAGGTAATTCGCTCCTTTCAATTCGTTGCTGTAGTAGGGGAGAAATGTCACGCGGCCAACTCCCGCGTAACCCCCCTGGTCGGCGATTGAACCGCCGTACTGGTCATTTCCCGGGCGATAGACCGAAGCGGCCCAGGTCATGTCCTCGTCCTCACTCCAGTCGTAGAAGCCCAGCGCGATGTGTCGAAACGGGGTGAATGCTTGAAAACCAAGAGACCGTTCCGCGAACGTCGTGTATCGAAAGCTCGATACGACTTCCAGCGAAAACGGCTGTTTCCATTGACCGACGCGAACATTTCCCAGCACGGGAACTTTGGTCAATTCCCACCACAAGTCGGTGAATGTCGGACGTCCGGGAAACGCGAAATCCATCTGCAAAAAGTAGTTCATGTTGTCGGTGACGGCACCGTTCGCCGACAGCCGAGCGCGGCGGAACGAGACTCCATCCTGCAAATTCCCCACCGCTTTTCGGCTTTGGTCGTCCTGACCGAACCAGTCGCTGTCAACTTGAAACACCCCGTGAACCTCGACGTTGGGGTACAGGATCGGTCGGACCACCCGTGGAACCATCGGGGGCTGCGTCAAGCCAGATGTCTTCGTCGTCCGCCGCAATTGGCTCGACCAGAGAATCGCGACTTCGCAGGCGTCGAATCTCGGCTTCCGCGTTGTCGAGCCGTTTGAGAACGGAGTCAAGGTCCGGAGGGGGAGTTGTTGCGGGTTGCTGGGCAATGCCAGACGACTGAAGGCATGACAACAGCAGGACCGCGACCAGCGCAAATCGTCGAAGGGGGGGTGACTTGAGCATAGTTTCTCCGCGTGCAACTCAACCGGGGAGGGTGAGCGTAGAGTGGGGAGAACGGCGGAAGGGAAGAGGGAACGCCGTGTGGTAGCGACGAGCGGTGACTGGGGAAGTCGACTCGGAGGGAGAGATCGCGGGGATCGAAGTGGGACTGAGGCTATAGCAGAAGCCGCTCGCGAACATCAATATCAATTGATTGATCAGCGTGTTCAAAAAAAGCACAAACAGCCGTGCTTTCTGGCTCCGCGGGATCGAGATCCAGCGTTTTCACAAGGCCCGGCGTCCAGCCACGTGGGATATTCGTGGCATAAACCGCGATGTCCACCGCGATTTTGACGGCGAATGAACACGAGAATCGCGAACTTTCCAAACGTCCGTGGAAACGATATGTTCACCCTATATTCCAGGGTACATCGTTCGCTTTTCGAATTTCGACCTGCGAATTTCACCACGTCGTCAGGAGTTTCAGGATGGGTCTGTTCACCGGCAAAAAGGGATTGGTGTTTGGCATTGCGAACGATCATTCGATCGCGTGGGCCATCACGCAAAAGCTCCACCAGGAAGGGGCCGAGATGGGCTTCACCCATCTGCCGGACAAAGATCCCACCCGCGCGAAAATGGAACACCGCGTGCGGAAGCTGGTCGAGCCGCTGGGGGCGAAACTGCTCACTCCCTGCGACGTGCAAAAAGACGAAGACATCGACCGGGTCTTCGCCCAGGCGAAAGAGGCCCTGGGTGGATTGGATTTTGTGCTGCATTCGATCGCCTACGCCCCCATCGACGATCTGAAGGGACCGGTTTACAACGTCAGCAGGGCGGGTTTTGGGCTGTCGATGGATATCTCGGTCTACAGCCTACTGGCGGTGACCAAGCGAGCTCGGGAAGCGTTGAACCCGGGAGGCAGCATTCTGACCCTCACATATCTCGGGGGCGAGACCGTCATCCCCGGTTACAACGTGATGGGTATCTGCAAGGCGGCTCTGGAATCTTCAGTCACCTACCTGGCCCATGAACTCGGTCCCGCAGGCTTGCGGGTCANNNNCCCGCAGGCTTGCGGGTCAACGCGCTGAGCGCCGGCCCTCTGAAGACGCTCAGCTCGTCGGCGGTCGGTGATTTTGACGTCATGCTCAAGCTCTACCCGGCAATGTCTCCGCTGCGTCGCAATGTGACGGCGGAAGAGGTCGGCAAGACCGGCATGTACCTGTTGAGCGATCTGGCCAGTGGCGTGACGGGCGAAGTTCTGCACGTCGACGCCGGCTTCCACGTGATGGGAGCTCCTCCCGCCGACGCGAAGTTGTAACACGTTTGCCACAGCCGGCTGTGGTTTCGCTTCGCGGGAACCACAAC
>JAPLOC010000762.1 GCA_026692825.1 Planctomycetota bacterium
CGGCGACTTCGCTCGCGGCGTCGGGAGCCAGCTCGTCCGAGTTCAAGCGCCGGGTTCTGAAGATTCTGTCCGACCCAACCACCTCCGACCTGCGACCGAGCCGAATGGCCCTGCTGGGCGTCCTCACGCTGATCGTCGGCGCGGTGGTCTCCGCCCCGTTGTGGCACGTTCCGCTCCTCGCCGAGACGCCCCCCCAGCCCGAGTCGACCGAAACCATGCCCCCCGACGGTCTCGAATTCCTAAAGCCGTATCCCGGGTTGCATGGCTTGTCATTCGACATGACCGAACCGCAATTCCACGAGATCGTCAAACAGCAGGAATTCAAGACCCGCAAGACAATCGAGGGCGAGAAGGTCACACATCACATTGGACTCGGTGACGGGCACACGCTGATCGTCATGTTTGACAATGATGCAAAGTGCTGCGGCATTCAACGAATTCGTGGTGAAGATGCACAGGCCCCGGAAGTCGGTCCGCGACCAGGAGAATACATCGCCACCCTGCCCGACGGTCGGAGTGTCGAGTTCGTCGGCATCACGAACAACACGGCACCGGCGAAGAAGGGGTGGAATCCAGACGGCACGCCGATTGGAGATGTGGGGTACTGGCCGTCAACGATTGTTCTCCACAGCGAGAACACGTCGTCGGCCTATGTTGAGAACCGGCCGCATCCGGAACCGGATGCCAACGCGATCGACCTGCTGTTTCGTTTCCGGGGATTGAAGGAACAGCCGTCGCTGCGGTTCGACGTGGCGACGAATGGAGAGAGCCGGCATCTGCTGCCGCTGAAGGATCCGTACGAAGTGCGTGTCTCGACGCGCCGCCGCGGTGAGCCCCCGGTGGGAGCGAGTTGGAGCATCCCCGATGGGGAATTCCGCATCGGCTTGACTGACGAACCCTGGGGCAAGTGGGTGCAGGTCGATCCCACCGGCGACGTACTCAAGCCGCTGGTCGAGGGTGATCTGCATCGCGCGATCTACGAGCAGATCGTTGTCACAGGGGTGGCTCCCCACGATCGGGCTCCCAACAAACGGACCCTGGTGCTGCGCCTGCCCAGGGATGCGCGGGCCCTGTTCGCCTTCGAGATTCGGGGTATCGACAACGAGGGGCAGCGTCAATCGGTGACCGACTGGGGAAGCCCCGAGGGCTCGCACAGTGATCCGTCGGAAAGCCACTGGGACGTGTTGACCGCAGAACCGCAGACCCTCGCCCGTTACGAATTCCGACTGCGCCCCTTTCGCCACTGGGTGACGTTCAGCGGCGTGTCTGTCGAGCCGGGGAAGGCATCGGACGTGAAGGTCAATGTGGAAGCGGTTCCGCGGGATGCGAATGATGACGCCGTGCTGGCCGCGCGTGCGGAAGAACAGAAGAATACCGTAGTCGGAACCGTGATCTCTGTCGAAGGCGAGCCGGTCGCTGGGATCGAAGTTCTGGCGTTCCAAGGTGGAACACAACTCGAACAGGAATTCACGACGGATGCGCGAGGAGAGTTCCGCGTCCCCAGAGCCTGGCGTGCCGTCGATCACTGGCTGACGGTCGTCGCCCGGGACGGGCGGCGTCGACTGGGTTGGTTCGACTTCATGGTTCATGGCCATTCCGACAACGGACAGAAAGCCGCGGACGGTTCCTTCCGGCTGGTGCTGCTGCCGATGAGTCGCACTTTGCGCGGCCGCGTGCTCGACGAATTGGGCCGGCCGCTAGCCCAAATCCCCGTGCAGATCACCCAGCTTGATCATGAGAACAATTTGTCCTCGGTTCACTGGCGATATCAAAAACTTGGGGGCGGGGCGTTGGTTCCCGGTGCGGTCACAGACAACGAAGGACGGTTTGAGCTGAAGCTGCCTGCCCACACTTTGGCCTGGCTGGGAACGTCGCACCCCGACTGGGTCGAGTCACGAATCCGAGTGATGAAAGAGAATGACGCGGTCGGTGACACCCGTCTGGTCCACGCCGCTCAAGTCGCTGGCCGAGTCATCGACGCGCGGACCGGAAAGTCGCTGGCGGGAGTCACGATCGCAGCGCGTGCCAAAAAGACTGAGATTTTCGAAAGCAGCGGAGGCGAAGCGATCTCCGATGCCGATGGGAAGTTTCTCATTCCGGGACTGCGCAGCGGCGAGTACACGATTCAGTTGGCAGGGAATCCCTTCAAAACGCTGACGGCGCCGGCCCTGGCGGGCGTCGTGCTGAAACCGGGCGAACCACACAGAGCCGACCTCGCATGGA
>JAPLOC010000763.1 GCA_026692825.1 Planctomycetota bacterium
GGCGATCGCGCCCAAGGCCTGGCATTGGCCGACCGATTGGGGGTTCCGGGGGGACTACTGATCTGCGAGGCATCACCCGAGACAATTCGCGAGCGGCTGGCGAACCGCCAGGGCGATGCGAGTGACGCCGACTGGAGAATCTACGAGTCGGCACGCGACCGATGGGAACCCAGCGCCCCAACGACTCTGCGCCGCCAGGCAACGCTCCGCACAGATCTCGCAGCCCACCCGCCCCAAGCGAGACAAACTCTCGTCAAATTCGACCTGGCGAGCGGGGCGGCGTAAGCCCCCTGCCAAGTCCGCCACCGTTCCCACCCAGGAACTTTCGCATGGCGACATTGAGCTTATTGCCGGTCGGTTTGGCCAATCGTCATTTCGGCGGGAGGCCAACACCACAAAAAAAGGACGCCCCAAACAGGGCGTCCTTTTCATTGTGCTGCACAATCGCGAATCGAATGAGCGCTATTCAGCGACGGGAGCGACAGCCGGCGGCTCCCACACCATGCAGTGCGTCTCGATCGCCACAACGGTCAACTTTTTCGAGCCAGGATGCGGTGCGACGTCAAAACCTGCTTCCTTCAATTTCTGCTCTTGTTCGGTCTCAATGGGACCATCGTCCTTGATCGCGCGCCACCAGTGCAGGTGCGGCCAGTCGCGCCGAACCACTTTCAGGCACGAGTCCATTGTTCTGCCGTTCGTGCCCGCGCTAAACCCCGCGCGGCGAGCGATCAGGCTGTAGGTCGCGAGTTTGCTGGCGCGTTTCAGCTCCCACAAAATCTCTGCGACCAAGTCGGCGCGTGTTGTCGCCATTGCGAATTCCTCGAGGAACCAGACGGGACTCCGCAGCCATCGGTCGGTTCAGGCCGAGGGCGAATATCTGGGTCTTAAGATACTCGAATTCGCCACTTCGGGCAACCGTTATGCTTGACGCATCAACATGGACCAATCGGTTGCAGGACGCGCCAAACAGATACTGAGAGAGGTCAGGGAGCTGACGCTCCCCGCTCGCCTAGTAATCCCGAACCGAACCGTCGCCGTAGGTTGGAGTGGGCCATTTGAATTTCTTCTGCGCGTTGACCTCGGCGAACTTCGACTCGTCGATGTCGACTCCCAGGCCGGGGCCTGAGGGAAGGGGGGCGTTACCGTCGGCGTCGACCTCCCAGTTCTTGCGGGCAACGCCGGGGGGCATGAGATGGCCGTCCAGATACCCTTCGTGAATCAGGAACAGAGGCACCGCCGCCGTCGCGTGCAGGCTCGCCGACAGTCCGAGTTCCGAACAGGTGCAATGGGGGGCGAGAGGCACGAAATAAGTCTCGGCGAGCGTGGCGATCTTGCGCATCTGCGTGATTCCGCCCGTGTGGGCGCAATCGGGCTGCAGAATGTCAATGCAGCGTTCCTCCAGGTACGGAATCATTCCCCAGATCGTGCGATCCCGTTCGCCGGTCGCCAGCGGGACGTTGATTGCCTCTTTCAGTCGCTTGAAAACGGAGATGTTCCCCGGGACGGCGGGTTCTTCGATGAACAGCACGTCGTAGGGTCGAATCGCCTGGGCGAACTGGATGAGCATCGGGGGCGGGACGGCACAGTGCGCGTCGAACATCACGGTGCCGGTCGGGCCGACGTTTTTGCGTGAGTCGGCGACCCGCTTCACCAGCTCTTCAATGTCGGGAGGATCGCCAGAAAAGGGGTGGGGACCGCCGGTTCCCGTTTTCTGCGCTTTGGGGGTGGGGTACATGCGGATCTTGTCGCGGACGGGGCCCCCCAGAAGTCGGTAAACCGGAACGCCCCACAGTCGGCCGGTGATATCCCACAGCGCGACATCAATCGCCGACAGCGTGTGCGTCATGAACGGACCGCCGCGCATATCGCGGTGCGACCGGTAGATCTTCTGCCAGAGATGCTCGATCCGGGTCGGGTTTTCGCCGTCGAGCAGTTCAAACAACGACTCAGCGAGCGCGCAGGCGACCTTCGGTTCGAGGCCGGTGATTTCGCCCAACCCGGTGACGCCGTGATTGGTTTCAATCTTGACGTAGGCCTTGGTTCCCACGGGAAAGGCGCGGAGCGATTTGATGCGAATCGACGAGGTGCGATCCCCCACCTGGGCGGCGGGGTTATTCTCCTCTGCAACGGCATCCTGCAACAGAAACGCGCCGGCGGCCGAGGCCCCCAGTGCGGTGAGCAGGTCGCGTCGGCCCAGTCGGGCGGCATCACGGTCAGACAGCATCGGCAGCTCCTCACGTGGTTCGCAAACAGATTCTCGCCGGTTCAGACAGTCACCAGAGAAAACGCTTCCCGACGTTCTCTCTTGAGCCA
>JAPLOC010000764.1 GCA_026692825.1 Planctomycetota bacterium
CGGAAAGGTAACGCTGGAGTTTGGCGAATGCCTGGGACTGTGCGACTTCGCCCCGGCGATGCTCGCGAACGACACCGTCTACAAGAACCTTTCGGTGGAACAAGCGGGTGACGTGGCGGCGCAGTTGAAGAAACAAGCCGACGCGAAGTAGCCCCACCCCGCCGACTGACACACTTCCGAACGACACAAACAACACACAACACGCTTGGCCCATCCGGGCGAAGCCGACGCAAAGCGATCCTTAGGACCTTGGTTCCGTGGCTGAATTCGAACCTGTACTGCTGGCGAACATCCACAAGCCCGACAGCCACACGTTGAGTGTGTACCGGGCTGCGGGGGGTTACGCCGCGATCAAGAAGGTCTTGTCGACAATGTCCCCCGTCGACACGGTGGAACTGGTCAAGGCGTCGAACCTTCGTGGTCGTGGCGGAGCGGGCTTCCCCTGCGGACTGAAGTGGAGTTTTCTGCCGAAGGACGCTCCCACCGTTTACATGTGCGTGAACGCCGACGAATCGGAGCCGGCGACGTTCAACAACCGCATTCTGATGGAATTGGATCCCCACCAGGTTCTCGAGGGGATCATGATCGGCTGCTACGCGACCCGCGCGCAGACCGCCTACATCTACGTTCGGTGCGAGTATCCGACCGCCTACAAACGCTTGCACCAGGCGATTCAAGAGTGCTACGGCGCGGGACTGCTGGGGAAGAACATCAACGGCAGCGGGTTCAACCTGGACATTTATCTGCATCGCGGGGCCGCGGCCTATATCTGCGGCGAAGAGACCGGACTGATCGAAAGCCTCGAAGGCAAACGGGCTTGGCCGCGCATCAAGCCGCCATTCCCCGCGATCGAAGGAGCCTTCCGCAAGCCGACCGTTGTCAACAACATTGAAACTCTGGCAAACGTCCCGCATATCGTCAATCGCGGGGCCGACTGGTTCAAGAGCATGGGCGTGCCTTCGACCAATCCCAAGGATCCTGGAAGTTACGGTCCCAAGCTGTACTGCATCAGCGGGCACGTGAACACGCCTTGCTGTGTCGAGTTGCCGCTGGGAGTGACCTGCCGGGAGTTGATCGAACGTCACGGCGGCGGCGTCTGGAAGGGACGCAAAGGGAAGATGGCGATCCCCGGCGGAATGAGCATGGGGCTGCTGACCGAGAAAGAATTCGACACTCCGCTCGACTTCGCCGGGCCGGGGAAAGTCGGTTGCCTGGGTTTGGGAACGGCGGCGGTCACGGTGATGGATGAGACGGTGTCGATCGTCGATTACCTGAACAACGCCTGCCGGTTTTTCGCGCACGAATCGTGCGGCCAATGCACACCGTGTCGCGAGGGAACAAGCTGGACGAGCCGACTGATGACACGCATTCTCTCGGGCAAAGGCCGGCTGAAGGATCTCGAGATTCTGCAGAGCATTTCGCAATCGATCGGCATCATGCCGGGCACGACCATCTGCGGTCTCGCCGACGGTGCCGCTTGGCCGTTGAAGAACGCCCTCGGAAAGTTCCGGGGCGAGCTGGAAGAGTACATCAAGAAGACGAACCCCGGGGGCTACCAGCAGGAAGAACCTGCCATGGCGCTCGTGGAATTGGCACACCATTAGCCGACGGATCCCCGAGAACAATCGAACACGTCGCCCTTCGCGTCAACCTGCGCGGGGGGCCTTCCCAGGATAGAGCTGCGAGTCACGGCAACCATTACGGTCGACGGAAAAGAGATCGAGATCGGCGACAACGAACGCCTGAATGTCATTCAGGCGGCGGATCGCGCCGGCGTTTCGATTCCGTTCTATTGCTGGCATCCGGGGCTCAGTGTTGTCGCCAGATGCCGAATGTGTCTGGTGGAGACCGGCACAAAGAACAAAGAGACGGGCGAAATCTCCATGGTTCCCAAACTGGTGCCGGCGTGTCAGACGCCCGCCAAAGATGGAACCGTGGTGGTCACCAACAGCCCGAAGGTCAAAGCCAACCAGAATTTCGTTCAGGAAGGGATTCTGCTCGATCACCCGGTCGACTGTCCGATCTGCGATCAGGCGGGGGAATGCTGGCTGCAGGACTATTACTTCGAGTTCGGCCATCAAGAACGTCGCGCCGACATTCACCCGTTCACCAGCAAACGGCGGGAACTCGGGCCGCATGTCTCGCTGTTCGCTGACCGCTGTGTCATGTGCAGTCGTTGCGTCCGTTTCACCCGCGAAGTCTCGGGTGAAGGGGAATTGATGGTGATCGACCGGGGGAGCCACGCTGAGATCGACGTCTTCCCCGGCTTTCCGATCGAAAACAAGATGTCGGGCAACGTCAACGACATTTGCCCGGTGGGAGCGTTGTGTTCGACCGACTTCCTATACGAACAGCGGGTCTGGTTCCTCGAAGCACAAAACTCGGTCTGCACCAAGTGCAGCACCGGTTGTGCCACACAGATGCACGTGAACCACAACCAGCTCTACCGCATCCAGCCGCGGTTCAATCCCAACGCCAACGACTGGTGGATGTGCGATGCTGGCCGGTACGAGAATCAGTTCGTCACCGCTCCCGAGCGACTCGATGGCGTGATGATCCGTCGGAACAACGCCTGGGAGCCGCTCGATTGGCCCCACGCGATTCGCGAAGTGTATAACCACGTCGCCGACGTCGCTCTCAATCATGGCGGGTCGCATCTGGCGGTGGTGCTGTCGCCGTTTCTCTCCTGCGAAGAGGCGTACCTGCTCGCGAGCTACGCGGTCTCGATTCTGTCGGACGTCACGCTGGTCGTTGGCAAGATCCCCGTGGTGGGGCAAGACGAGAAATTCAAGGCCGGGTTCACGATTCGAGCCGAGAAGTGCCCGAACCGCCGCGGGGTCGAAGAGATCGTCAAACACTTTGGCAAGCAGCCGCTCGACTGGGACGGAATGCTGGCGAAGATCGCAACGGGAGAGATCAAGGGGGCGTACGTCACCGGCGGGTATGGCGACCCGTGGATCGACGACGCCGAGGCGGCGAAATTCGAACGGCTGGAAAGCCTGGTGGTCCAGGACATTCTCCCCTCGCCCCTCGCCCGCCGGGCGAAACTGGTGTTGCCCGGGGTGACGGCGTTCGAAAAGGATGGCAGTTACGTGAATCATGCGGGATTGATTCAGTCGGCTTCGTGGGGACTTCGGCCGCACGGCGGTGCCCATGTTGACGGTCAGACGTTCTCGGACCTGCTGGGACGTCGGGGAATCTACAACGCGGCCGACGTTCTCAAAGAGCTGGCGGTGAAGGTTCCGTTCTTCGCCCGATGTGCCGAGGGGGTTCCGCCCGCGGGACTCAACTTGGTCACGGGCCAGGAAAAGCATCCGCTGACCACCGAACTGGGAACGGTGACTCACCCGACCCCCACATTCCGCAGCGAAGCGTCCCGCATGCTCGAAGTGGAATCTTCGACACGATAACCTCCCACTGACACGCGGTTCGCCTTTCGAACTTCCCTGAATACGCCGTCCTGAAGCAACTCCCTCCGAAGACATCATGGCTGAGTGGATTGAACCTCTGATCAAGATCGCGCTGGTCGTCGGCGCCTCGCAGGCGGCCGTCGCCTACCTGGTGCTGGTCGAACGGAAGGCGGCGGCGTACCTGCAGGACCGACTCGGTCCGAACCGCGTCGGTCCCTGGGGTCTGCTCCAGCCACTCGCCGACGGGCTGAAGTTCATCCTCAAAGAAGAGATCATCCCCGACGGTGCCGACCGGATACTGTTTCTGGTCGCCCCGTTGTCGATTCTCGCGTCGGCCACATTCGTCTTCGCCACGATCCCGTTCGGGTACGTCGTCCCCTGGCCCGGTTCCGAACCGATCGCGCTGACCATCGCCCCCAATATCGACATTGGCGTGCTGTTTGTCTTCGCCGTCGGCAGTCTGGGGGTTTACGGCGTGATTCTGGGAGGCTGGGCGTCCAACAACAAATACAGTCTGCTGGGGGGGCTGCGATCGAGTGCCCAGCTCGTCAGCTATGAGATTCCCCTCGGCTTGTCGGTGATTGGCGTCCTGCTTTTCTCTGGCTCATTGAAGATGGAAACGATCATGACCGCGCAGGCCGCTTCGGGCTGGTGGTGGGTCGCGATTCAGCCGTTGGGGTTTGTGGTCTTCATGGTCAGCGGATGTGCCGAGGCGGCCCGGCTGCCGTTCGACTTGCCCGAGTGTGAACAGGAGCTGGTCGGTGGTTACCACACCGAATACACCGGCATGAAGTTCGGGATGTTCGCGTTTGCCGAGTATCTGCACATGATCACCGTGGCGTTCCTGGCGGTCATTCTGTTTTTTGGCGGCTGGCACTTCTGGGGTCTGGCCCCGTACACCGAAGCGAACGAAGTCGGCTTCTTCGGCGCGGTGGTGCGGGTGGTGGTGCTGAATGTCAAAGTGCTGCTGATGATATTCTTGTTCATGTGGATTCGCTGGAGCTGGCCACGGTTCCGGTATGATCAACTGATGGACCTCGCCTGGAAGGCGATGATTCCGCTGGGGCTGGTGAATCTGGTGATTTGCGCCTTCTGCCAGGAATTCCTGGCGCAAGACGATTACGTGACCCGCGCGGTGCTGGGTTGGCTGGCGGTCGCCGGGTGTTTCGCCTGGGCCGCCGCCTCGGTCTCGTCCAAACCGGTCCGCACTGTCGCGGTCCGCCCCAGTTGACACCGCGAATTGCGAAGATTGAATCATGCAACCCGACGATAAGTCGATCAAATGGGTCCGCGAGCCTCAACTGGGGATCGCCGGCCGAATGTACCTGACTCCCCTGTTCGATGGCCTCGCGACAACCGCGAAGCACTTTTTTTCGACGGTGAAGGGAGACGGGTTCACACGTCAGTTCCCGGAAGAACGCCCCGAGTTTGGCAATCCGCTGATCTATCGCGGCGTCCATCGGTTGAACAAAGACGACGAAGGGCGGGTGAAGTGCGTCGCCTGTTTCTTGTGCGCCACCGCCTGCCCGGCCCACTGCATCGACATCGTGGGAACCGAGGCACCCTGGAAGGACCGCGAGAAGTATCCCCAGAGCTTCGTGATTGATGAATTGCGGTGCATCTTCTGCGGGATGTGCGAAGAGGCGTGCCCCGTCGACGCGATCGAACTGACGTCGCTCTTCGACCTCACCGGAGCGAGTCGGGAAGAGATGATCTTCGACAAGGAAAAACTGCTCTCGGTCTATGACA
>JAPLOC010000765.1 GCA_026692825.1 Planctomycetota bacterium
AGGTCGGCAATCCGTTTCAATTGGGTGTTGATGCTTTCGGTCGCGATTGCGATCCGTTCGTAGATCTTGCGGTCTGTGTCAGACAACGAGATCAGGTAGGTGAATTGGAATGAGGCTGGTGGCGGAGACAGTGGATTCGTCGCGGCAGGGGCAGTGGCAGGGGCAGTTGACATGTCGGGTAATCCTTCAGCCGTGGTGACATTCGACGCGCCAATCGACGAGCGCGCGAAAGGGGGTGGACGCGAGCCAGAAGTAGAAGTTCGGGTCGTAATCGGACGTCGGCGATTCGCACTGGAACACGTGGCGGCGGGCGACCGACTGACGGAGCATGACGCATCCAAAACCGTTGCCGCCGACAGGCATCAACTGGCGGGCCGGGGGGGCGAGGAATGGGCTGTACGATTCGCCGGCGTGCGTCCAGGCGTGCCAGTGATCGTGGTACCGGCTGCGGTAGGCGGCGGAGACGCTGGCGACGTCGGGAGCCATGCCACGCATCAACCGTTCGGCGACGTCGTCGGGCGGGGTGACGTCGTCTTCCAGGATCCACAAGTACTCGGTGGAGCATTCGCGGAGCGCCCGGTTGTAGATTCGAGGCATCGCCCGGCGGACCTCGGACCGCACGAAATCGTTGAACCGGTCATCGTCGGCGATTTTCGGACGGGCGACCGCCTGGGAGTAGATTCGCAGGTCGGGATAGTCGAGCATCGAGAACAGCTCGCGGACCTCTCGCCCGAATTCCGGCCGCTGCGAAGTGTCCGCAATTACGACGCGCATCCGGTCGCGCGGCCAGGTCTGTCGGTCGAGAAACACGCCCAGCGAGAGCAGCTTTTCCCGGCGTCCCGACAAGGGGATGAACAGCGTGATCGGCTGGTACCGCAGGGCGGCCAGGTCAAAATACTCGGCGCGGCGGGAGCGCATGGCGTCGGTCTGGCTGGCCCCGTGCTGGCGGTAGTGGTACATCCCCGGGGAGTGGGCGACGCGCCAGCCGGCCCGGGCCAGTCCACGCCAACAGTGCCAGTCGTGGTGTTCTGTGAGTTTCATTCCCTCCGGGAACAGCTCAGCCGTGGGGACGCTGTCGAGTGCCGCGCGGCGGACGATCGAGCCAGAGTGCGCAAAGTTCTGCTGTTCGATGTTTTTCGCCGCGTGGTGGATTTTTCCCCGGGCGTCGCCGAATCGCTCCAGGTCGCTCGTCACGAGGCCGACGTCGGAGCCCTCGAACAGGCGGACGCCCTGAGCGAGGTAGTCCGGACCGAGCTTGTCGTCTCCGTCGAGAAATACGATCAGGGGAGAGGTCGACAGCTCATAAGCAAGGCGTCGCGCGCCGGAGGCGTGCCCCCATTGGCCCCTCACGTATCTGATCCGCATCGCCGTCCGGTGCTTTGCGATCAGTGTTTGCGCGATTTCCTCGGTTTCATCTCGAGATGCATCGTCGACGATCAGCAGCTCTGCCGGTAGGAGCGTTTGAGCCAGAACGCTTTCGATCGACTCGCGCAGGAAACGCCCATAATTGTGGGTGATGATGGCGACGGAGACGGCGGGTCTCTCCTTCAGGAGAATCGCGCGAACCGCTGGAGTTGGCTGGTCTGCGACATCCATCAATGCGGCGTCGGTCGCCTCGGGATGCGGGGAATCGGCCCACTCACGTGCGGGGCAGCCGGTCGCTGGGTCGCGGGCCAGCACAGTCACGAGTTGGCCAGCGAGCGTGCAGGTGTGAGCCGACCGGTGGAGGCAGGAGCGGCAGGTTGCGGCGCGGGCCGCGAACAGCTCGGCGGGGGAATCCCCCGGGCGCGGGCTGTAAACGGCGGCGGAATGTTTAGCGGAGAATCGCATCAGGGCCACCAGGGCTCTATCAGGAGCGTCGCGGGGAATTGGCCGGTCTCGGCACTCTGCTCGACCAGGTCAAACGGGTTGGGGTGCAGGCAGCGGAATGGACGCGTCTCCCATTCCGAGCGGATGAACGACGCGTATCCGCCGATATCCTCCGGATCGACGTCGAGTTGTCCGCCGGCGATGTAAGCGGGAATTCCCACAGTCAGGGGCCAGTAGAACGCGCCGGCATGAACAGCCCAGCGCTGTTGCCACCAGTAGGTGGAAGTGCTGTTCGGGGGGGCGGGCGCGTCGAATGCCAGCCGCCAGAGACTCGCCCCGGCAAGCTGGTCGCCCAAGCCGGCGTCGCTGAGGGCATTTGTAGGCCTCGAAAGCCAGACGCAAAAGGCGTCC
>JAPLOC010000766.1 GCA_026692825.1 Planctomycetota bacterium
ACGACCGTCGCGACAAAACCATCGCAACTTTGAGTACGTTGATTGAACGGCCTAATTCTGACGCTGGAGAAGTCGAAATAAATCGGGCAATTGCGGATTCTGTCGAGGAAAAATCACTCACGACACATCAGGCGAAAGGTCGTCGACAGCATCAGGAAAACACTGAGAGGTGCAGTCCGTGAATTGCCATCCTGTGATGGGTTTCGCGTTGCGAGTGACCAGTGACGGCGTGTTCGGCGACTCAGATTGAATACGACCATCTTGCTGTGATTTCGAAATCACAGAATCAGCCAAGGTTTCCGATGGGATTTAGCGGGTAACCGACCCCCGTTCGGTGAGATCCACGAAAATCCGCGGAGTTGACTTGCGGATTCTGGTGCCATAGGGTCTGGCGTAGCTGCTCGTGTCACCGCGCTCGCACACCTGAGGATGCCTCGGATGGATGGAAACTCCGTTTCTCGAATCGACTACGGCATGTTCATCATGCCTTACCATCCTCCCACCAAGCCGGTGGCTCAGTGTCTCGACGAAGATCTGGAACTGGTGCAGCACTGCGAGCGCCTGGGGTTTCGTGAGTTCTGGGTGGGCGAACACCACACGATGCGGTACGAGAACATCGTGATGCCCGAGATCTTCATCGCGCGGGCGCTTGGGATGACCGAGTCGATTCGCCTGGGGCCTGCTCCCTGTTGTCTCAATCAGCATCACCCGGCACACGTCGCTGCCCGCCTTGCGTTTCTTGACCATATGTCAAAAGGTCGGCTGAACCTCTGCTTTGGTTCAGGCAGCGTGACGGCCGACCAGGAGCTGTACGGAGCCGATCCGAAAAACGGGTCGGCGATGGTTGAGGAAGCGACCGAGATGATCTTGAAACTTTGGACGAGTGATCCTCCGTATCATTGTCACGGAACGTTCTGGAATTTCGACCTGGCGAAAAATGTCGACACCGAAACACTCATCGGCTACATCCCCAAGCCATACCAGTTGCCGTACCCGCCGATCGCCATTCCCGGAATGAGCCGAAATTCCCCGAGTATGCGAATGGCCGGCCGAAAAGGGTTTCAACCGTTTTGCCATTGCCTGGTTCCTGGCAATGTGATCGCCGACAACTGGGCAAGTTACGCGAGCGGGTGTGCCGAGGTGGGACGCCCGGCCAACCGGTCCGAATTGAAAGTCGCACGCTCGATCTTCCTCGCCGACACGACCCGCGAAGCGGTCTCACGAGCCCGGTCGAATTCACTGGGGCAGAACTATGAGTACATCGGCCGACTCTTCGACAAGGGGCTGGGACGCAGAATTTACAAACGCGACCTCGCAATGCCCGATGCAGAGGCGAATCTCGATTATCTGATGAACGAACAGATCATCGCGGGGGACGTGGACGAGGTCTTCCGGCGAGTAATGCGAATGGTGGAAGAGACCGGACCATTCGGCACCCTGGTCCTGATGAGCTACGACTGGGACGACAAGGCAAGCTGGTTGCGGAGCATGGAATTGTTCGCCAAGGAACTGATGCCACGGCTGAATCGCGCACTCGCGGGATGAATCGGAGGCTGACGGGTGCGAATCCTACGTTCCCATGGGCGCAAACTCGGCACGCGCCAATGCAAGCGCACCGTGAACGACAACCTCTTCCTCAAGTGCCGCAGGAACGATTTCCGCCAGATCGACGAATGGAGGAAAGCAATTCCGCCGGCATGCCCTGCGAACCGGTGACAGAAATTCCTTTTCCCCCATCAACGAGACGCCACCACCGATGACAATTCGTGCCGGGTTGATCAGCGTGATGGCCTGCGCCAGCGCCCAGCCCATTGTGTCGATCGCGTCGTTCAGCAATCCCAGACAAAGTCGGTCCCCCGCCCGGGCGGCTTGGGCGATCAACTGAGTGTTGATCAATGCCGGATCCCCCTTGCATAGCTCAATCAGCCGCGAAGGATGCGGTGCCTGATAATCGTTCGCAAGTTCCGGATTCTGGACAATTCTGCGAGCGCGGTCGGTGATTCCAAAGCCCGATGCGATCGACTCCACGGTTGTCCCCGGCAGCGGAACATGGGCCGGGATGTACCCCGGGCGCAGGTGCCCGATCTCCAGTGC
>JAPLOC010000767.1 GCA_026692825.1 Planctomycetota bacterium
GAGGAGGTGGAAGAAGAGGTGAAGGGGGCGGGTGCGAAGGGGGCGAAAAAGAAGCGGGGCGGTATCAAGTACGGAATTCTCATCCCCGCGCCGCTTGATCCGACGGAAGCGGAAGTCGAGGCCGAGAAGGCCGCGAAATCGGAGATTCCCCCCGACGACCCGAATTATAAAGCGACAACCAAGCTGACCAACCTGAGTAACGGCTGCGCCCGGGGCCTCAAGTGGCTGACGGCGAATTACCGGGTGAATTTGTCGGACAACCAGTTCCAGACCGGTCAACAGTGGAACGCGTACTACCTTTACACCATCGAGCGCCTGGCGGCGCTTTCGGGTCTGGCCGAAATCAACGGCCACGACTGGTATGTCGAAGGGTGCGACTATCTGATTTCAAAGCAGACCGCTGAAGGTTTTTGGGACATGGATCAGGCGGGGGCGGACGCCGACACCTGTTTCGCGATCATGTTCATGGTCAAGGCGACCGAGAAGACTCTGAAGAAAACTCCCCGCAAGCGCCGGGATCCGAAACTCGGGGGCGGCGTTCTGGTCGGGGCGCGGGGGTTGCCCGATGATTTGAGCAAATTGCAAGTGGGGCAGTCGGGCGTCAAAGTCCGCAAGCTGAAAGGGGCGGTCGACCAATTGCTGGGCGAACTGGAAAAGCTCGACAGTTCGCAAATCGAAGCGGCCCAGGAGGCGATCATCGACACGATTTTGACCGAGGACCCCGAAGCGCTGGTGGGACAGCAGAAGCGGTTGCAGGCATTGTCGCGCGATCGCCGTCCCGAGGTCCGTCGCACGGCGGTGTGGGCGCTGGGACGTACGAACGAGCTAAGTGCGATTCCATTCCTGCTCGAGCGGCTGGAAGATGTCGATCTCACCGTAATTGTGGAATCACGCAACGCGCTGCGGTTCATGACCCGCAAGCCCGATTTCCTCGAATTAAACGAGTCCCCCACTCCCGAAGAAATCGCCGAGATCGTCAAGCAGGCGAAGAAGTGGTACCTGACGGTCCGCCCCTATGGGGAACGAGACGACCTGCAGGAATTGACGGAGGCCAAACCGTGAGCACTTCAGCGACCAGCCCCGGAGTCTCGAAACCCGCGACCAGCCCCGCCACCGCGTCGCCGTCGGCCGTTCATCGGCCCTACATGAAAACGACGTCGTATGAGCAGGTCAGCTCGGTGTTGTTTTCGGTCCTGGGAGCCCTGGTGATCGCGGTGATTTTTCTTGGAGTCGCGTGGTTTTCAACGCAGAAGCCGACAGTCCGCGAACCGGTGATGATCGAACTGGTGGAGGATCCCGGCGGGTCCGAAGATGGCGCGCCGGATGAAACCCTGCGTGTCGACGCCCCCCTTCCGGAAAGTAACGACGCGACACCCGCCGAGGTCGAGACCGAAGAACGCCAGACCGAACAGTCGTTTGAAAGTGTTCTGGAACTCGCCGACCAGGCGGTCGCCCAGACCGAGGCGCAGTTTGACGTGGGAGTCCAAAACACCGGCAAGCCGGGAAGCGCGTCGGGGACAGGCAAGCGCCCGCTCGGACGCGGAAACGGCAAAGGGGGATTTCCCCGTGAAGACCGCTGGTACGTCCGTTTCGCCAGCCTTTCGGGTGCCGATGAATACGCCCGACAACTCGACTTTTTTGGCATCGAGCTGGGGGCGGTCATCAACGGGAAATTGACTTACATCTCGAAGCTCTCCGGGGGAGCCCCAGTGGTTCGCACGGTCAACGGGGGTAAAAACGAAACCCGGCTCTACTTCACTTGGCAGGGGGGGAACCGCAAACAGGCGGACGTGCAGTTGTTCCGCAAAGCCGGAATCGACGTGGGCAACGCCCCGTTACTGCATTTCTACCCAAAGCAGACCGAAGACGCCCTCGCGCAGCTTGAATTCAAATACCGCAACCGCAAGGCGAGCGAAATCCGCCGCACGTTCTTTGAAGTCAATCCGTCCAAAGCCGGCTACGATTTCGAAGTTGTCCGCCAGACCTACTTGAAGTAACCCGCGACATGCCACGATTCCCAGTGGCGAAAACGCGACGTCGCACGTTTCAGTCACCAGATCCCGACCCGCAAGTTCGACACGACCGACCGCAGGAAGCTCATGGATTTACAGACCGGCATCCAGTATCTCATCGACTTCGCCAACAACGCGGTTTATCCCGCGCAAGGCATTCTGGCGTTGTACGGTGTCTTTCAGGTGATTCTGGTACTCCGCCGAATCAAGGCCAAGCAGTTTCGAACCGGCAAGGCGGCAGATCAATTCATGGAGGAGGTGCATGGCGAATTGCGGCAGAGCAAGCCGGAGAACGTCGCCGCGATTTGCGACACCCCGGCCTATTGGGCAAAGGCGGTTCCCCAGCTCATTCTGGTGGCGCTGGCCAATCAGGACCGCGACCTCAGTTCCATCCGCCGGATGCTGACGGAGAGTTTTGATCGCGAGGTTCTGTCGGACCTGCAATACCGGCTCTCCTGGATCAACACGGTGATCAAGTCGGAGCCGATGCTGGGGCTGCTGGGGACGGTGCTGGGGATGATCGCGGCGTTCGGTAAAATCGCCGCCTCGACCAAGTCGGGGGTCGATCCCAAAGTGCTGGCGGACGACATCAGTTTCGCGCTGATCACAACGGCGGTGGGGCTCGTGGTGTCGATTCCGCTGATTCTGGCCATGTCATTCATTCAGGTGCGTCTGGGCCGGCTGATTGACCACGTGCAACAGTATGTGGCGGTGTTCCTGGAGGAATTTGAGGCCTCGCGCACGCCGCAGGGAGGCAACTAGGCATGGCGGGCCTGTTCGACGAGGGCGAACCCGTGTTTGGCGGTGCGAAAAAGCCCACTGCCGACGGCGAAATGGACATCACGCCGATGATCGACTGCGTGTTCCAGTTGCTGATTTTCTTCATGGTCGCGTCGAATATGACGGGCGAACAGGAGGCGAATCTGCCGTTCGCCAAGCATGGAATCGGGGTGGAGACCAATCGGTCCACCGTCATTTCCGTCGTCGCCCCCACCGGAGGGGGAAAGCCGCAGTTGTTTCTGGAACCCGATATGAAGACCCCGGTCGACATCACGGCAATCCAGGCGGCGGTCCGTCAAAACGTTTCACAGGGACGAACCGACGTGATCATCAAAGCCGAGCGTGGACTGACGCATGGCGCGGTTCAAGAAGTCGCCCGCGGAGTGAACGAGATCGAAGGGGTTCGCTTTTACGTCGGTGTGAAGGACCGCTAAGGGGCCAACCAGACCATGTCCATTCAATTCCGCTGCAATGCCTGTGGAGAAACGCTGAGCGTCGGCGACAAGATGGCCGGCCGCTCGGTGGACTGTCCCGGGTGTGGCGCCCCGGTTCGGGTTCCCGATGGAGAAAAGAAAGCCCGACCAGCGGCGACCATGCCACAACGGCAGGCCTGGACGGACGACGAATCCTCCGAAGCCGGATCTCCTGTCCCCCCTCCCCTGATGGAGTTCGCCGCGGTTGGCGGCCCCGCGAACCCGGAGTTGGCCGGCGAACCGGCGGCACCACCACAGAAAGCCCCACCCCGTCAACCGAAGCCGGATATGGGGGGCTTCAACATGGGAATGGCCCGCCCGACCGACCAGGAGGAGATGGACCTGACCCCCATGGTCGACATGACGTTTCTGCTGCTGATTTTTTTCATGATCACCGCGTCGTTCAGCGTGCAGAAATCCATGGGAGTTCCCCCTCCCAGTTCCGACAAAAAGGGGGCCGCCCAGTCGATTCAGTCGCTTGACGATCTCGCCGACACATCGATCGCCGTCCGGATTGACGAACGAAACGTGATTTTCATTGACGACGACCCGGTTCCAGGATCGATGCGGCTGACGGATGTGCTGTTGCAGAAATTCTCGGCCCAGCGGAATGAGTTGTTGCTGACGGCGGACGATGGAGCCTTGCACGACACGGTGATCGCAGTCATCGACGCCGCGAATGAGATCGGCGTGCAAAAGATCCGCATGACATCGGCCGCCCGGGATTGAACATAACGGAATCAGAACACGGAACATGGCGCAATTAGAAATCCGCAGACGCTCGGGCGCGATTGAAACCCACCCGCTCGATCGAAAATCGCCCACGACGATCGGTTCGTCCTCGACCGCCGACGTCCGTGTCGACGCGCAGGGCGTGCTGGCGATTGAATGTCGCGTGATCTGGAATGGTCAGGCGTTCGTGGTGAACGCGGTCAATCCCGACGGGGTGCCACTCAATGGAACGACCGTTAAAAAAGCGGCATTGAGCGACGCCGATGTCGTGCGTGTGGGGGATGTCGACATTGTCTTCGTCGACGAAGAGCCGGCTGGCAAGGGGACCGGCAAAGGTGCGCCCGCCGATGAGATCACCATGAAGTCGGTCGGCGATGACGATCGGATCGACTACACCGGCTCGGGCATGTCGGACCGGAATCCCACCCCGGGCCGCGAAGGGAATGTCAGCGAGCGATCGGCTCGCGGTTCGAAGTCAGACCGACCCCGTCCCGCGAAAACCGCGGAGGAAAGTTCGTCACGCTCTGGTAAAGAGCGGTCGGTGGAGCCGCCAAACAAGCCTGAACGCCCGGGACGCGGCACGTCCGGGAGGTCTGGTGATGAACGCCCCAGAAAGCCCTCCCGTGATCTGCTGGATGATGACGAAGACAATGGCAAAGAGTACGCGATTCCCGGACTTCCCGCCGACGAACCGAAAGGCGGTCGGGCGGACATGGGATCCGCGGACCCTCTGGCCAAAGTTCTCGCCGAGGTGGATCCCAAGGAGAAACGCCAAAAGCCCGTTCTGTCACGTGGGGGAGGAACGGTCGAAAGCCAACCGGAACCTCGCGCGTCGCTGAAAGACACGCTCAAGTCGTTGATGAAGCCCGAGCCGAAACGCCCGGGAGAGCAGGAACTGCACCGCTCTCCCCTGGTAGTCGGGATGACGGTGGGGGCGGCGGTGCTGCTGCTGACGGCGGGAACGTTGTGGTTTGTCCTGGCGCGGGAGTTCATGAACCGCAAGTACGAAGCGGCCCAGCAGCAGTTGGACGCCGGCCAGTACGCACAGGCCATCGACGGTTTCACGAAATTCGTCGCCGAGTATCCCCGCACCGAAGAGGCGAAAAAGGCGCGGGTGAACATTGGCAAGGCGCAGGTCGAGCAGGCGCTTTCCGGAGCGCTGCCTGACTGGGAAAACGGACTGAAAACCCTCAATGAGTTTGTGAACGACCACCGCGACACCGAGGAATTCCAGCCGGGAACGTCTTTGTTACGCACTTTCGCTCGCGACTCCGCCAACCGGATCGCGCTGGGGGCTGCGGAGACCGCCCGAACGGCCAAACGCCGACCGCTGCTCGCGGTTTCGGGCGAGGCCCGGACGCTGCTCGACCTGTTGAGTCCCGCCGACGACAAACCGGAGGAACGGCTCGCCGCCATTGGTGCCGCACTGCGAGCCGCCGAGGCGGCCATCCTTCAGCAAGAGACGTTCGACTCCGCGCTGGCGCGCATGAAAGCCGCGATTGAAGCGGGGACGCCGCTGGACGCCTTACGCGCGTACCGGCAGTTGCTCGATCGGTACGCGGTGGCCCGCGGCGACCGGACCATTCAAAGCCAACTCAAAGCGGCGCTGGAAGCCGACCAGAAAGCGGTTCGCCGGTCGGAGTCGGCGTCACCTCCCGTGACCGACACAGTCGGTCCCGAGGTGGTCGCCTCCACGTTGGCCCGGCGGGTCCGGGC
>JAPLOC010000768.1 GCA_026692825.1 Planctomycetota bacterium
ATCCCCCACTGGGATTTGGGAGGCATGTGTCCAATTCCACCGATCTGACCGAACTTCTCTGGATAAGTGGCGGAATTCGAAAAACTCCCAGTCAACACGATCGACAGCCGCCGCAGCACTCCTGTCCATCCTCTTCATCCCTTTCATCCTGTCTAAAAATTCAACGGTCCGCTTGGTTGCTATACTCCGCGCGGTCCGGGTTCAAACATTTTGATGGAGCCGCGTCCGTCAGGATGCGGGAGCTTGAACCCGCTTCCTGACGGACGCGGCTCCCCCAGCATGTCTCATGATTCTCATTTGAATCGCGCCTCTGGGATGACACCACAAACTTTGCGAAACGGCTGACGACGGAATGGGGTAGTATCACAGAGAGTCGCCCGTTCCCAAACCCGTCACAACCGCGAGAGTCAGTGGACACACAGCCACCCACACGTCGCTCCCCGGAGCCGAACGACGGTCCGGTGACTGACTACGGAGTCGTCGGTCTGGAGTTGCCGGCCCCGGTGGCTCCGCCGACCGAAATCACCGAATTCGCCGACGGGCTGGAAGTGACGACGCCGGGAGATGGAAGCCCTGCCTGTTCCGGTTTGGAACTGGTGGAGTTTCTGCAATCGCCCGAACCGAGCGAAACGTCGACCTATCTGTCCGAACACGATTTTGAAATCGTCGAGCCGGAGATCCCAAAGCGCTGGCTGATCACCCGGATGATCCTGGCGGTTTTTCGCGGCATCGGGTGGCTGTTCACCACGCTGTTTGGAATCGCCAGCCTGATTGTGCTGCTGGCGGTCGTGGCGGCGATTCCGATCGTCAATTTTCTGGCGCTGGGGTATCTGCTGGAAGTCGAGGGGCGGGTCGCCCGCAGCGGTCGGCTGCGCGACGCGTTTCCGCTCCTGGCCCTCGCACCGCGGCTGGGGTCGATCGCTCTGGGGCTATGGCTCTGCACGATCCCGTTGCGGATGTACTCACATTTTGTGAATGACGCCCATTTAATCGACCCTGGTTCGCCATCGGACGCGGGCTTGCAGATGTCGCTGATCGTGGTGAGCGTACTGGCGGCAACGCATATGTCGCTCGCGGTCGCCCGTGGCGGAACGTTGGGCTGTTTCTTTCGGCCACTCAAGAACGTTTTGTGGATCGCCAGGCGGTTGCGCGACGGGGATTATTGGGAGACCGCCGAGCGCGAGGTGGCGAATTTTGTCACCGGCCTGCGACTGAAGCACCACTTTCTGTTGGGAGTGAAGGGTTTCGTCGGGGCGTTGGCGTGGCTGCTGATTCCGACTGCGTTGTTCGCCGCCGCCAGTAAGACCGAGGGACCGCCGATTCTGGTCACACTTTTCGGCGGATTCTTGCTGGTGCCAGTGTTGTTGTGGGTGCCGTTCCTTCAGGCGCACCTTGCGGCGGAAAATCGGCTGGGGGCGATGTTTGAACTGAAATCGGTGCGCGAACTGTACAAGCACGCGCCATTCTCATGGCTGATCACCATTCTGATCACGCTGCTCTTGGCACTGCCGATGTACCTGTTCAAGGCGGCCATGCCCCCTCGCGACGCGCTGTGGCTGGTGACGATTGTATTCGTCGTCTCCATCTACCCGGCGAAGGTGCTGACCGGCTGGGCCTACTACCGGGCAACCCACCGCGAGAAGCGAACGCACTGGCTCTGGCGGTGGATCTGTTGGCTACCGTCGGTTCCGCTGACGGTGTTCTACGTCTTCCTGCTGTACTTCACGCAGTTCATCGGGAAGTACGGCAAGTTGACGCTGTTTGAACACCACTCGTTTTTG
>JAPLOC010000769.1 GCA_026692825.1 Planctomycetota bacterium
CAAACCGTACGTTTAACCTGAATGAGTCGATGAACGCCCGGTCTCCCCGGGAGATCCGGGCGGGCGAATAGGGCCCCGGTGCCACCCACCAGCCTGCCAGGGAAATCTCTGGCAGATCGCCGGAACCTCCGTCGGCGGAATCTGTTACGCACCGCTTGCGTTTCACCCAACGTCAACGACGCATTCCCTACGACTGATTCCGCATAATGCGTGGTCACTTGCTGTCCAGCAAACGGTGGCACGATTCGGAGGGAGACGTTTCCTTTCTGACTGGTGGGTGTGACCCGGTGCTGAAGTAGAACAGAAGCCAACGAAGGAAACGAAGAGTGCGAAACGACCGATATTCAGCGTACCGGCATAGAATTGCCCCGACTCCCTCCGGAGTTCTTCGTTGCCTTCGTTCCCTTCTGTTCCAAACCGTACGTTTGACCTGAATGAGTCGATGAACGCCCGGTCTCCCCGGAAGATCCGGGCTGGCGAATAGGGCCCCGGTGCCACCCACCAGCCAGCCTGAGAGATCTGTGGCAGATCGCCGGAACCTCCGTGAGAGAAATCTGTTACGCACAGTTCGCGTTTCACCCAACGGCCACGACGCATTCCCTACGACTGATTCCGCATTATGTGGACATGATCGTCGCAACTTGCTGTCCAGCAGACCGTGCCACGATTCCGAATGGACTTTTCTTTTATGACTGGTGGGTGTCACCCGGCTCCCGTGTCTGCGGTCCCGCTCACCAAACGATGAAACGTCCCACGGAATTCGAACCGCCGATCGACACGCCGATGGACCAATCACAACAGGCAGACCGCGACGGGATCGCCAAGCATCGAGCGTGGAAACCCCGAAAAACCACCGCTATACTCAACCTACTAAGTGGACGTCGCTCCGGCTGCCAAAGCAGCCGATGGCCACACCGTCAACAGGACAATTTATGCCGGTCGGCCATCGCATCGCCTGGGGTCGTTTCGTCGTACTCGCCATCCCAGCCATCGTCATCGCCCTGGGATGCCGGCCGCAACCGACGGAATCGGCCGAATTCGCGCTCACACGCGATGGCCAACCCGCCGTGACGATTGTCATCGCAGCCGAACCCACCGCAGCCGCCACCTTCGGCGCTCAGGAGCTGCAGTGGCATGTGCAGAAAATCACGGGAGCGCAACTGCCGATTGCCCACGACACCGAGCCGGTTACCGGTCCGAGAGTCCTCCTGGGACCGAGCGCCGCGACGACCCGGCCGGACCTGGATGTTCGGCAGTTCGAGGATCAGGAGTATCTGATCGGATTCCTCGATCACGACCTCGTCCTCTTGGGCAAAGACGAGGCCACCTCGTATGCCGTTCATGACTTTCTGGAACGATTCTGCGATGTCCGCTGGTACGGGCCGGGCGACTGTCAGATGGTCTTCCCGGAAACGGACACCCTGGTTGTCGAACAGCGTGAAGTCCGGCGTCGTCCGGCCTTCGCGTGGCGGACGATGTTTTCCTGGACGCAGTTCAAGATGGCACGGGAACTCTACAACCAGCCGAGCGACGAGGAGTTGAGTCTCTTCTGGCGCCGACTCCGAATGGGGGGCGAGGCGTATGTCTGCAACCATTCGCTGGAGGGCTATTACGATCGCTTCTGGATGCGGAATCCCCAACACCCCGAGGCGTTTGTCGCCGAACATCACGACTGGTTCGCCCAGGGTTATTCCGCCAGCGAACGGGAGGCGTACGGCGGTCAGCCTCCCCAGTTGTGCTATTCCCATCCGGGGGTGGTGAATCAGGTGGTGGCAGATGCCCGGCGCTATTTCGACGGCGAAGGGGCCGCCCGTGGAGCCGAAGCGGCGGGAAAATTCTTTGCCCTGGTCCCCATGGACCGGGGAGGCCGGGGGCACTGGTGCAAGTGCCCTGACTGTCAGCCACAAGTCGATCCGCAGCGTCTCGCCGAGAACAGTTTCGACAGCAACGGGAGCGCCAGCGACTATTGGTTTCGGTTCGTCAACAAGGTCGCCCGAGAGCTGGCCAAAAGTCACCCCGACAAATACATCTCGACCCTGGCCTATGCGGGTTACTCGTATTCCCCGAACAACGTCCAACTGGAGCCAAACGTCACCGTCCAGATGTGCCTGCATACACGGAACTGTTGGGCTCCGGGAATGCGGCAGGATGAACTCCGCTGGTATCAGGACTGGGTGAACCGCGAGTCGAACCGGCCGTTGTATCTGTGGCTCTATCACTGCCTGCCGGAACTGCACAACGTCGATGGACCTCCCTTTCGCTGTTTCCCCGGCTTTCACGCCCACACGATCGGAAAGCAATTCCGAGCGTTTACCCGCGACGGCATTCGCGGGGCGTTTGTTGAAGGGGTCAGCGACCAGGTCGATGCCTACATCACCATCAAGCTTCTCGACGACCCTTCTCTGGACGTTGACGCCTTGCTCGATGAGTTCTTTACACGCTACTACGGGCCAGCCGCCCAGCCGATGAAGAAGTTCTATCTTTGCGTCGAAGAGACCTACTGCAACCCGGCCAATTATCCCGAAGAGATCCAGACGAATTTGCAGGATGATTTCTTCCAGACCGAGGAGATGGCCTGGAAGTATCTGGGGACCGAGGAACGGATGGCAAAGCTGGGCTCGCTGATCGACGAAGCGACGCGGCTGGCCGTCGGCGACCTGGAACAGCAGCGTGTCGCCCTGTTTCGCCAGGCGATCTGGGATCACATGGTTGAGGGGCGTCAGCACTACCTGGCGAATCAGCCGGGCACTCCGTGACGCTCTGCCGCGGGAGCGACCCGCATCGATCGGTCACGGCCACTCGATTCAACACGACAAGGAGTTTCCATGATTCGCAATTTAAACCGTCGCCAGGCGTTGATCGGTGTCGGTGCCGCCGTCGGTTGGATCCTCCGCGGTCCGATTCAGTGGGCCGAGGCCGCGGCCACCAGGGCCATGATCCTCGAAACCAGAATCATCAGCCGGCAGCCGCAGTATTACCACGGCTGGCCGACGTTGGTTCGGTGCCGGAACGGTGAGTTGATTCTGCTCTACTCCGGGGGTCGCGAGGACCATGTGTGCCCCTTTGGCCGTCTGGAAATGATGCGGTCCCGCGACTCAGGAGAGACCTGGGGCGAGCCCACGGTGGTTTTTGAGACGGGGATTGACGATCGGGAAGCGGGCCTTCTTGAGACTGCCAGGGGGACGTTGCTCGCGAATACGTTTACGTCGCTGGATTACGTGGATCTCCTGAGTGAAGCCGAACGGATTCCTGCCGGCACCCCGGTGGCCTGGGCTCCGGACCGCCTGAAACGCTGGCAAGCCGCCCGCGACCGGCTGACCGCGGAACAACGCCAGGCGGCCCTGGGCATGTGGATGACCCGGTCTGTCGATGGCGGACGGACCTGGTCCAACCCGTACAGATCTCCCGTGAGCAGCCCGCATGGTCCGATTCAGGTCTCCAACGGTCGGCTGCTGCATGCGGGCAAAGAGGTCGTGGGAACGGGACGAACGGGGATCTGCGAGTCGACGGACGATGGTCAGACCTGGCAGTGGCTGGCGGAAATTCCGGGGCGGCCGGGCGACAACCCGCTGACCGACTACCACGAGCTGCACATGGTGGAAGCCGAAGAGGGGCGTCTGGTGGTGCAGATTCGTAACCACAACACGACAAACTCGCACGAGACCCTGCAGACCGAATCGTCCGACGGCGGAAAGACCTGGACACCACCACATGCCATCGGTGTCTGGGGCCTCCCGCCGCATCTGCTGCGACTCAAAGATCACAGACTGCTGATGACCTACGGTTATCGCCGAAAGCCCTTTGGCAACCAGGCCCGACTGAGCGACGACCAGGGACGCACCTGGTCGGAAGCGCTGACGATTTCCGACGGCGGGGTCGGCGGAGACCTGGGGTATCCATCCACCGTGCAACTTGAGGACGGATCGTTCCTGTCGGTCTGGTACGAAGGGGGATCGTACCAGGGTCTGACGGCGAGTCCCCACGCGGTGCTGCGGCAATCGCACTGGACTCTGGCGGGCAACTAGAAATCTCCAAACAACGAAATTCCCCGGAGATCCGTGGACGAGCAGACAGTTGACGAACGGGGACTGCCCCGGAGGATCGGTGAAGTGGACCACTTTTCACGAGGTTCATCGGATGGAGAGTCACAATTGCCCCGGTTGATTGAAGTTGCCATCTGCGTCTTCGCACAATTCGTCTGTCTCGTCGGAATCCTGATTGGGTTGGGGTTCGTCGCACCACTGCTGAAGTATGCCTCCAGTGCAATTCAGGGGGAGCCGTGGGACGGGGGAGAACTTGCCCGGCTGATCGCGCTGGTCTGCGGACCGGTCCTGGTGGGGCTGCTCTCCTTCGTCGGGCTGGTCTGGCATCTCTGGTCCTCTCAAGTCACGCGGCAGCGGATGCGGCAGTACCCGGATCAGCCGTGGATGTGGCAGTCGGACTGGGCCGAGAAGTCGATTCACCTGTCGAACCACAAGGCACTGTGGGTCACGTGCGACTCTCGTCTATTCGTTTCTGGGAGCTGTCGGATGTTTCCTCCTGATCTACTTTCGGCTGCTTTGGGTGAATCGCCGCTGGAATCGCTCCGGCATCCGATTGGAGACGCTCCCCGGCGTGATTGGCGGACGATTCGAAGGAGTGGTCACGATTCCGGAATCGATCCCAGAAGGCACCGTCATGCGGATCGCACTCCGATGTGACATGACACGAAGTGCTCGTTCCTCACCGGATGGGAGAAAAGACCTGGTTGATCTGGCCACCGGAACCGAGCGGAGCAGGAATGGACAGTCATCGTCACAGACTCAGACGATCTACGAAGATTTTCGCCTGCTCACCGTCACACGGACCTCGCTCGAGTCGG
>JAPLOC010000770.1 GCA_026692825.1 Planctomycetota bacterium
CCAGGGCGATCCGTGCCTGCATGTCGGCCGCCAGCTCCTCGCCCCCCTTCCCGCCGGTCGATCGGGAGGTCAAAAGATTGAGGGCAAACACCGTCCCGGCGGCGATGACGATCACGGCCCAGGCCGACTTCGTCCAGGCGGGCGACGGAACCGGCCGACCGCCCGATTTTTCGCCCCCGTGATCGACTTCGTCGACAGTCAGCGGGTTCTCATCGATCCATGGCGACGCAGCCGGCCACGATCGTTCATCGGGAAATCCGGGCGAATCTTCGGTTGGCATACGGACGGCGACGGGGTTACTTGGGGAAGAACCGAACTACGGCAGATTCACCTCGGTGACCTGCTTGTCAGAGTCGATGCTGATCCCACCGTCGCCATCTGTCAATGAGAGGCGAATCGTTCGGGTCGAATTTGCCTTTCACCCAAACAAATCGTACAGCGGCGTCCCGGTACTGATTGGCCGGGTGAAGCCGTCTTTGCCCAGTCGCGTTTCCAGCGGCACCCCCAACGAATGGTAGATCGTCGCGCCGAGGTCTTGCGGGCGGACAGGTTTGTCCTTCACGTAGGCGGCGTGTTTGTCTGACTCGCCGTAGACCGCGCCTCCGCGAATTCCTCCGCCAGCGATCAAGGCGGAATAGCACGACGGCCAGTGCTGTCGACCTGGGTTCGCGCCGGGAGCGTTGATGGTCGGGGTCCGACCAAATTCGCCGGTCACCACCACCAGCGTCGATTCCAGCATGCCGCGATCTTCGAGATCAATCAACAACGCCGCGACCGCTTCATCCAGACACGGGAGACACCACCCCATCCCGTACGAGCCGTTGCCAAACGCGTTCCCCATTCCCATTTCGCCGCCGTGCATATCCCAACTGGAACTCGGGGGACCGCCAAGCACCGCGTTGGGTGAGGGACCGGTCCAGCCGTTCACGGTGACGAACCCGACGCCCGACTCCACCAGACGCCTGGCCAGTAGCAGGTTCTGACCGAGCGGATGCCGACCGTAGCGATCGCGGACCTCGGTCGGTTCCCGTTCTAGATCGAACGCCTGCACCGCGCCCGAACCACTTGACAACTCCACCGCCCGATGGTGCAGATCGCGCCAGTCACGGGTCGCGCGGGTCGGGTCGTTGGGGCCACCTTCCGTATCGAGGCAATCCAACAACCGTTCCCGGTTTTGCAGTCGGTCTTTCGCGACCGACGCCAAAAGTTCTTCCGGCGGTTTGAAACCGGGCATCGCGGGATGATTGCTCGCCGACCCGACGAATAACGGAGTGTGCATCGCTCCCAAATGTCCCCCCGTCCCAATATTCGGGGCACAGAAGACGGGATCCCCAACGCATTTGATCAACCACACATACGACGAGAGGCTGTCGGGATTGGGGCGAACCTTCGACAGAATCGAACCGAGGTAAGGCGAATCGGGGGGAGCGTCGGCTTGTCCGCTGATCAAGTGATGCATCGCATCGAAGTGATTGCTGATGTTGCCGACATGGGTCATCGAACGAATCAGCGAAAAATGCTGCGTCATCGACGCCATCCGCTGGTGCAATTCACTGATCCGCATGCCAGGAACAGACGTCGCGATCGGCTTATAGGGACCGCGGATGCCATCGGGCGCTTCGGGTTTAAGATCCCAGGTGTCGAGATGGCTGGGACCGCCGCAGCAGAGGATGAAAATCACCGATTTCGCCGCCGCCCCCCGTCCCAGACCGCGCGATTCATCGACCCCGGCCATGACGGCTCCGGGAACCCCCATCGCCAAGGCCCCTAGCCCACCCGCTTGTAACAGACTGCGGCGGGAAAGGCGCGAAGAGATTTGTCGCGGCAAGCCGGGGGTCGCGGGCAGTGTCTTCATCGAATGGCCAAATGGTCGGGTGCAGGTGTGGAATCGACAATCTCACATATGATATCGACACAGTTCTAAGAATGGCAGCGGAAATCTGGCGAGCGGGGCGGCGTCAGCCCCCTGCCGCGCGTGGAGTGTCGTCACGCGACGGCAGAGGGGCGTATGAACCAGCCGGCTGACGCCGGCCGTTCGCCAGGGGTTAGCTGGCACCGTTGGTCGTCAGCACCGCGGCTCGCTCGGCGATCGACTTGGGAACTACCCCGTGGTCAGAGCCAGGCGTCCGGTCCATCAACTCCATGGCGTCGCGGGTCATTTTTTCGGCCATTTCCTTCAGCGCTTGCTGTTCGGGGCCATCCACCAATTGGAAGCCCGATTTCTCGGCGACCAACAGACTGACCAGCAAGCCGACCAGTCCGGTTGCCGCGTTTCCACCACCGACCGCATCGGACGCACCCGAGCCGGGGGCCATGAAGACGCGTTCCGGAACTAGCGGTTGCGACGATTGCGAGAGCTGTTCCGAGACCCGGGCCAAAGCGAACAGCCGGGGATCGCCATACGAGGCGACTTTCTTCAGCAACACCGACGCTTCGGCCAGACCGATCTGCATCACCTTTTGAGCTTCACCACGTCCCGAGAGAGCCTTCTGCTGGCTGTCGGCTTCGGCGAGCAAGACGGTCTGTTCGGCTTGGCGGCGTGAACGGGCCAAGTCCGCCTCGGCGACAACAATCGCCTGTTCCGCCTGCTTGCGGGCGCGATTCAATTCACCATCGGCCTGCACAGCGACCTGCTCGGCCTGTTTGCGTGATCGGGCCAGCTCGGCAGCCGCCTGGTTCTCGACAATCTCGATCTGGACTTTGGCGTTGGTCAACTGCGTCTGCATGTTGGCCTGGGCCTGCGACTCGTTCAGCGTCCGCAGCTTGTTGGCGGCGTCGCGCTGGCGGTCGTAGGTTTCGAGCTGTTCGATCGACAACTGCCGGGTGCGCAACTGATCGAGCAACGATTCGATCTTGGTGTCTCCTTCGGGCGAATCGGGTTTGCCGATCAGCACGTCGACACATTCCGAGTGTCTGCGTGATCAGTTTCTTCACGTCCCCAAATCGCTGGATGACGTTGTGAGCGCGCTGGTAGTCAATATGCACGACCACCGAGAGGGGCAGACGGGGTTCGTAGGCGTCGCGGGTCACCAGGTCGATCGAACGCAGCGTTTCGTCGTAGCGGTGCGTCTCCGACTTGCCGGTGATCCAGTGCAGCACGAAGTTGGTTGTGGGAACGAGAACAATGCTCCCCGCATAGGTGTTGAACGCGTATTTGCCGGGGCCGAGCGGTTTTTCCCAGACACCACGCTCCCCTTCGGAAACGCGTTCCCCATGACGGAAGGAAGCCCCCGAGAGGTCACGACCGGCTTTACCGTAGTAGCTGACGACAACCCCCACATAACCGATTGGGACGACGGTCTTGGGAATCATCTGCACGGTGGCGAACCAGCGGTTGAGGAAATAGGTACCGTCGGTCAGGGTTTGATATTGACGGCCCCGTCGACCTCCGGCGCGAAGAAACGCCTCGGGATCCTGGAAGTTGTTGTGGTAATCTTCGTCGTCGGGGGTGGTGGAGACGGGGGGGGCGATGATCGCACCCGGTTCCAGCGAGGGGCCATCATGAATCGTGACGATCGCGATGCCGTCAACCTGGGAGGGAAGTTCGGGATGCAAAGGATCTTGGGCTTCGATGGTGCCGCCGACAACGATCGGCTGAAAGCCACCCGCGGCGCTCAGTACCTTGGCCCATTCGGGAGTCGCCTTGGCTTCTTCAACCGGTTGAACCTGTTTGAGTGCGTAGACCTTGGATTCGGTGACGACAACAAACAGCGCCGGGTTGATGGCGTACACCCCTTCACGCAAGATCGACCGTTGCCGACCGCGCTGGCCGACGAGCGTGTTGTCGTGTTCCGACAGCCCGAGAAACCGCCGGGCGTCCTGGAAGTTGTTGCATTCGACCACCCGCCCCAGCGTCTGGCTGGGGGGAAGAGATTGACCGTCGCGGGCGTAGACATAACCCATGCGCCCCTGACGAATGGTGACGAGGGGAACAACGTGAATGCGGTACTGCCAGCGGGGGAGTCCGAAATGGATGCCACCGCGCAGCAGCTCAGCCTGATATCCCGCTTCGCCATTCAGCGCGATGATCCGCCCTTCGGGAACCGAACCCCGGTTCGACCAGAGTTTTTCCACCACTCCAATCGAGTTGTTGGGGATGTAGCGGACCGTGAGCCACAGCGCGAACAGGACGAGGAACCCGACCCCCGCCGCGATGATCCACCCGAAACTCAGGTCACTTGCCGCGGCCAACAAATTTGGCCCGGTGAACGAAGTTCCAAAAACCAACGACGAATTCCAACCCAATGCGACGGACATTTTTGCACTTTCCGACGACAGCGGCACGCATCCATTCTTTGCGACGCAACTGGCTGGGTGGCCCCAATTCATCGGATTCGCAAACCAGAGCGAGTCTGGAAGCGAAGTTCAGAAGGTGGGGAACACCAGCAATTTGCGGGTCGACGGCTCAATCGAGCGGTGTCACCGGCCGGCTGTCCGACGGGAAGTTTCCCAGTCCGGAACGAGCGCGGCGCGCGACGACACGAACGCGTGAGCCTTGTGAGAACCGGTGGAATTGAGCGCTCCACCGGAACGACGAACGGAACGGCCTCTGTGGCGCCTTCAAAAGAAACCAACAGGGCACTTCGTCGTGGAGAAACTGGACGGTTGTGCCCATTCAACTGACCACACCACCATGGCGCGGCCTGCCTGCGAGGTTAGCTGTCGGGCTCGGGCTTGAATGACACCCGGAGCGACCTGTGGCGCGGATTTCTCCTCCCGCCTGGCGGTCGCTCTTCGCCCCGGAGTGATGACGTTCATCCCTCATTGGGTCCCCCGCTCCCGAAATTCTGTCCGGGATTCGGCTGCAATGAGCATTATTTTACACTGATTTCCACCCCGGTCCAGAACTTTTTGCGCGGATTGTTCCGAAGTCTTTACTATATAACGAGATACGCCGCCAAAAGGAGGTATTCACTACGCCCTGGTTTTCAAGGAACGGCCAAAGCGTTCCATGATTTCAGGGCCGGCCTCCGCATGTCGAGGGAGGATACTTGACAGGATGAAGAGGATGAAAGGGATGAGCAGGATGGAGTTGCTCGCCATTCCTTGCTCTCTGGCTAAGTTGGTGTCCAAGATCAATTTCGTGGTTTGAGAAGCCTCAGAGACAAATCGAATGATCAGTGGTTGTTTCAAGTCGCCGACGGCGGTTGCCGGTCACGGGGCAAGGACATCGTGGGGAAAAGCGGAGTGTACAATGAAAAGTCGGCTCGGTGAGTGTCGACGTGCGATGTGGACGCTGGTGGCAGGTCAAGATAGGTTTTCGAGGGATTGCCAATGCGTTCCATAAATTCCGAGTCGTCGTCCGTTAGTCGACTCCTGGAGGAACGCCATCGATTCGCTACGAGACGTTGCGGCGTCGGCCGCAACAATTCGGGGAATGCCGTGATTGCAACCAAAGGTTTTCAAAGCATTAGCTTTGCTCTGTTTA
>JAPLOC010000771.1 GCA_026692825.1 Planctomycetota bacterium
TGAATGCCGACGAAATCGCCGCCTGGGCGACCGGCGAATCGGTTCGCTCGCTCCTGAATCTGGAACCAGAGAAACGGACAGCCACGCAGAAAGAACGGTTGCTGCGCCATTACCTTCAAAGTTCCGACAAGGACCGGTTTGGCATGTATCAACGCGATCGGTCCACCGCGGCCGCAGTCGTTGAGGAGGAGAAACGTTTGCCGACGTCGATGGTCATGCGCGAACGGGCGGAGAAACGGAAGACGTTCATTTTGACCCGTGGCCAGTACGATCAGCCGACCGAGGCGGTCGAACCGGCGGTTCCGGCAGCCTTGGCGGGGCAGGGGGGTGACCCTGCGCCAACTCCCCAAGACCGGCTGGAATTCGCGCGCTGGCTGGTGAATCCGCGCCAGGCACTTTCGTCGCGCGTTATTGTGAACCGAATCTGGGGTACGATTTTCGGCACGGGACTCGTCAAGACCACGGGAGATTTGGGAGTTCAGGGTGAATATCCAAGTCACCCCGAACTGCTGGACGAACTGGCCCTCGATTTCGTCGAGTCGGGCTGGGACATGAAATCACTGGTTCGCGAAATTGTCACCAGCGCCACATACCGGCAGCAATCGACCGTGACTCCCGCGAATTCCCGAAGGGATCCCGACAACCGAATGCTGGCGCGCGGCCCGCGTTTCCGACTCGACGCCGAATCGATTCGTGATCAGGCGCTTTCTGTTAGCGGACTCCTGACCAATATCATGGGTGGCCCCAGTGTGCGGCCGTACCAGCCCCCCGGTTTGTGGGAGGCGGTCTCGTACGATGGCGGCCAGAGTTATGTCCCAAGCGAGGGGGGCGATTTGTATCGGCGGGGGCTGTACACATTCTGGAAGAGGCAAAGTCCGCCACCGGGTTTCCTGGTGTGGGATGGACCGACCCGTGAGACGTGCGTCGTCAACCGTTCCCGCACCAACACGCCGCTCCAGGCGCTCGTACTGACCAACGACATCACGTTTGTCGAGGCGGCCCGCGTCTGGGGGGGACGACTCTTGCGGGAGGCTGCGAGCGGTTCCCCCCCTCCGCCGATGAATCAGGTGGTGGCCCGCGCGTTTCGACAACTCACCTGCCGTTTGCCGGATTCTGAGGAATCCCGGTTGTTCGAGACGCTCTACCACGAGCTGTTGACAGAGTTTCAATCCCATCCCGAGGCTGCGACTCGGTTGCTGCGCGTGGGGGCTGCACCTCCAGTCCGGCACGTGAATGGCTCCGAAATCGAGTCGGCGGAGTGGGCCGCGCTGACCACCGTTCTCCAGGTGATGTTGAATCTCGACGAGGCGGTCACCAAGGAATGAGTCCGATCATGCCAGATTTTATCACTCATGCGGAATTGACGGCGCGCTGGTCGATGGCCCGCCGACAGTGGTTGGGGCAGACGTTCGGAAGTCTGGGCGCGGCGGCCATCGCGACTCTTGCTCCGCGCGAACTGCGAGCGAACGAATCCGCAGCGGTAAGTGTCGCCAACGGGCCGAAACCGTCCCGATCTCCGTCCGCGCTGCCCCACTTTCCTCCGAATGCGAAACGTGTCATCTCGCTGTTCATGCACGGCGGGCCGTCGCAGGTCGAGTTGTTGGACGAAAAGCCGGGACTGGGTGAACGCCACGGAACCGAACTTCCGGAGTCGATTCGCGCGGGCCAGCGCTTGAATGGGATGACGGCGAGCCAGGGAAAATTCCCGGTGGTCGCAGCGCCATTACGATTTCAACGGCACGGCCAGTCGGGAGTCGCGATCAGCGAGCTGCTCCCTCACCTCGCGACCCGGGCGGATGACCTGTGTGTCATTCGGTCGATGACCACCGAGGCGATCAACCACGACCCGGCGATCACCTATCTGCAAACGGGAGCCCAGTTGCCGGGCAGGCCGTCGACCGGGTCTTGGCTGAGTTACGGTTTGGGATCCGAAAGTGACGATCTGCCGACGTACGTCGTGCTGTTATCGCGAGGCAGCGCGGCACGTCCCGACGATCCGCTGTATGCCCGGCTCTGGGGCTCGGGCTTTCTCCCCTCGAATCATCAGGGGGTCTGCTTTCGGCCCCAGGGTGACCCCGTACTGTATCTGTCCCACGCGGGACAACTCAGCGAAAGTTCGCGGCGGAGAATGCTCGATAGCGTCACCGCGCTCAACCGTCGCCACCACGATTCGACAGCCGACCCTGAGATTTTGACTCGTATCGCTCAGTACGAGATGGCATTTCGAATGCAGTCCTCGGTGCCGGAACTGACGGATCTGAAGGGAGAGTCGGCGCACACGCTGAATCGGTATGGCGACGACGTTTCTCGTCCGGGAACATTCGCGGCGAATTGCCTGCTGGCCCGTCGGATGGCTGAACGGGGAGTCCGTTTCGTCCAGCTCTTTCACCGCGGATGGGACCAGCATTATAACCTTCCCAGTGATATCCGACTGCAGGCGCGCGACGTCGATCAGCCCTGTGCGGCACTCTTGTCGGACCTGAAGGAGCGCGGACTGCTGGACGACACCCTGGTCGTCTGGGGAGGCGAATTTGGGCGAACGGTTTACAGTCAGGGAAAGGTGGAAGCAGGCAACTACGGGCGCGATCATCACGGCCGTTGTTTCTCGATCTGGATGGCAGGTAGCGGCGTCGCGCCGGGAACGACCTATGGCCAGACCGACGACTATTCATTCAGCGTGGCCGAAAACCCGGTCCATGTTCACGACTTCAACGCGACTTTGCTGCACCTGCTGGGACTCGACCACACCCGGCTCACCTACCGGTTTCAGGGACGGGACTTCCGCCTGACTGACGTGCATGGGGAAGTGGTTCGCGGGATCCTTGCGACCGCGTGACGCGCCGCCGCCAAGTCCTGGAGTGCGGGATCTCGATCCCGCCTTTCCTTCATCCTCCATTGCCCCCCGGCAAGCACACACGACCTCCTGCCTGCCGGTTCCGGGTTGGTCGCCGGCTGGACGAAATCAGGTGAATAGCCATGCGGGGCGGATCCCCGACTCATCAGCGACGGTTCGCAGTTTCGCGACCACGTCTGCGGGGAGCGGAATTCCCGATGCGATCGCGTTGCGTCGGGCCGCCCATTCGCGTTCGCCGGGGAGCAGCACGCGCTCGACACCATCGGCGGTCTTCGCCGCATGGATTTCGTCGATCAGCCGCCGCAGCCGCGATTCGAATTCGGTGGCAGACGTCATCGCCGCCACATCGATCGCGACGAACGCA
>JAPLOC010000772.1 GCA_026692825.1 Planctomycetota bacterium
GCGCCTCGTGTCGCTCGGTCCCGATCACATGCAGGCCACCGAGTTCCGCGACCTGCCGCCCTTCGGCGACCATTCCCTCTTCGTCGGCAATCTGCTTCGTGAGCGCATCCCACTCGGCTTTGGGGATTTCCAGCCGCGACGGGTAGGTGTGCTTCAACTGTTCCCAGGCCGCCTGATCGGGGTTCCCCCCCAGAATGATGTCGGTGCCGCGACCTGCCATGTTGGTGGCGATCGTCACCGCTTTGAGTCGTCCCGCCTGGGCGATGATGTCGGCTTCGCGCTCGTGATGCTTGGCGTTCAGAACCTCGTGCTTGATCCCCCACTTCGTCAACTCGTGGCTCAGGCGTTCCGAACTTTCGATCGATACCGTCCCCACCAGAACGGGCCGGCCGGTCGTGTGGACAGTTCGAATCTCTTCCACCACCGCGTTGTACTTCTCGGGAACGCTGCGGTAGATGACGTCGGGATGGTTGATCCGCTTCATGGGACGATTCGACGGAATCGCGACCACGTCGAGCTTGTAGATCTTCCAGAATTCATTCGCCTCGGTCATGGCGGTTCCCGTCATGCCCGAGAGCTTCTTGTAGAGCTTGAAGTAGTTCTGCAGCGTGATTGTCGCAAGCGTCTGATTCTCGGCTTTGACTTTCACCCCTTCTTTCGCCTCAACCGCCTGATGCAGCCCGTCACTCCACTGCCGGCCTTTCATCAAACGCCCGGTGAACTCGTCGACGATGACAATCTCGCCCCCCATCGACACGTAGTTGACGTCGCGTTTGTACAAATGGTGGGCGCGGAGCGCGTTGTCGATCAGGTGGGGCCACTCCATATTTCCCGTGGTGTAGAAGCTTTCAACCCCCGCCAGCTCTTCCGCGAAGCGAATGCCATCTTCGGTCAAATGGCAGGTGTGTTCTTTTTCCTTGATCTCGAAGTGGGTGTCGCGCTTCAACTGGCGGGCGATTCGGTCTGCCTTGCGATACCGATCGACGTCATCCTGCGCCGGCCCCGAGATGATCAGCGGGGTACGGGCTTCGTCAATCAGAATGTTGTCGATTTCGTCGACCACCGCGTAGTACAGCGGTCCCTGGACCTGCTGTTCGTGCGACGGCTTCATGTTGTCGCGCAGATAGTCGAAACCGAATTCGTTGTTCGTCCCGTAGGTGATGTCGCAGCCGTACGCCTCGGCCTTTTCGTCGGTTTCCTGATGCGACTGGATGCATCCGACCGTCAACCCGAGTCCCATATAAAGCGGCCCCATCCACTCCATATCTCGGCGCGCGAGGTAGTCGTTGACGGTAATCACATGGACTTTGCCCGCCAGGGCGTTCAGGAATGTCGGCAGCGTCGCGACCAGGGTTTTTCCTTCCCCGGTTACCATTTCCCCAATCATCCCCTTGTGCAGAACGTAGCCACCGATCATCTGCACGTCGTAATGTCGCATCTTCAAATAGCGCAGGCCTGCCTCACGCACGGCGGCAAACGCTTCCGGTAACAGATCGTCGAGCGTCTCGCCTTTCGCCAGCCGCGCCCGAAATTTCGCGGCGGATTGCCGCAATTCGTCGTCGGTTAGCGGCTTGAGAGTCGCCTCAAGCTGGTTGATTCGGTCCAGCGTCGAGCCTGGGACGATGGTTGTGACATCCCCCTTCCGTTCGAACCCGAGCTTGCGGATCATCCGCTCGTTCGAGGCGCCGAACATCCGGGTGATCAATCGCTCGACCAGAGCCGTCAGGCCGACAAAAAAATCGCCGATTTTCTCGAGGAAATCCATGCTTTCGCCCGTGCCGCAGGCAGTCGGCAAGCGCCGGCCAACCCACGAAGGTAGGACTGATCCATGTCGCCCGGCCGAATTCCAGTTTTCGTGCCCCACGAAAACCAGGAAACCAACCGGATGTTCACCATCCCCCCTCCGCTGGGGGCCAAAATGGCAGTTTCCCGAATCTGATCAGGTTCTGTGCCGAACGGTGAAATTCGGGCACCAAAACCTACTAATCCGATTGGGAAACGTACGTAAAGTGTATTGGTCGCTGGAAATTGCGTCAATGCCGGCCTTTATCGCCCGTCACTGAAGCGACGCCGCCGAGCGTCATCGCTACAAAACCGACAGCCCCTAACCCAAATCCTCTGCGACAATCCTCCGCGACTCCGCCTGTTGGTACACCCGCCGGATCACAACCGAAATCGGGCAAAACACGATCAGCCCCAGCAACCCCGGGAATCCCAATCCATACCAGATTCCCCATGGCTGGTCTGCCAGAAGGGCAAAAACCCCCACAACAAAGAGAATGGCACAGGCCGCGATCGCCCCGTACGTGCATCCCATTACGAGCAGTTTCTGTTTTCCTCGTTGTGCGAAAATGCCTGCACAGGTCCCCACGGCCCCACCGGCGGCGCCCAACAGTGATCCGGGGATCCATCCGTACAGATTCGCATCAAACCAGGGATCCGGCATGTTTGTTCAATCCAGCTTCAGGGAGTTTCGATGGGCCGCCAGCAGTTCTTTGGCGATTCCGGGTGCAATTTGGCCGTCGGCCACCAGAACCCGGAGTTTCTGGTGGAATTCATCAGTCGCGTTTGGTTCTTCCGCGGCGCGAACTTTCGCGATCAGGCGGTCAAGCCGTCCCCGGATCGTCGGGTACGAGATCCCATAGTCAGCGGCAAGGTCCTTCAAGGAACCGGAGTTCAACAGGAATCGCCGCAAGAATTGCAAATCGTCTTCGTCGAGAGGCTTGAGCCAGTCGGGAATTGTGCTGTTCGTCACTGTTTCGCTATTCGGTCGCGTTTTCGGGTTCCCGTCGTGGGGGGATGGACCTCACACAAACACCAGCCGTCCGCTGGTGCCACTTGCGAATATGAATAATATGAAAATACGTTTTCATATTGTTAAAGTCAACTGAACTGGTACGGGAGTCGGCTTTTTTTGAGAACGGGTTATCCAAGGATCCGATTCACCACGGAGAAGAACCGGCAAGTGTTTCAGCAGCAAATTGAAAATGTATGCGAGACCTGCCTGATGGCCAGATAACTTCAGAACTGCGGGACCAGGAAGCCCGCCGCGGTCCGCAGCAAGACCTCGTTTTCGGACGCTTCGAGTGTACAATGCGCCGGTCGCAGTTCGGTCACTCGAGCCCCCGCCATTCCGAGGTCCTGTCGATGCCCTCC
>JAPLOC010000773.1 GCA_026692825.1 Planctomycetota bacterium
CATGCGTGGACCCTCGCCGCCAGCAACAACTCGGCGGCCAGGATCGCGAACAGCAACCAGACCAGCATCGTCCAGATCTCTTCCGGTCGTTGTCGGTTCGCGGGGAGAATCTTCGCCCACTGTGCCTCGACCTCGCGGTCCTCGGTCACCTGGTCTTCCACACCAAACGTCCGCCGAAGTTGTTCTTCGTCCAGACGGTCGAGCGCCGATTCGCGCGGATCGAGATTCGTCACGATCCACTTTCCCCCAGACTGCTCCAGCCCCGCGCGATCGGTGGGCTTTGCGATCTGGTGCCGAATAACCAGCCCCCGATCTCCCAGTTGATCCGTCAGATAGGCGAGCATCTGCCGAATCAAGGGAACGTACAACCGGGTACGCGGGAGATCGGTCCAGTCTCGGTCGGCGGTCGAACCGAAATACACGCACAAACCCGATCCAATCGACCGTTCGGCCGCCAGCACAATTCCCTTCGTCGACAGGAGCGGCTTGACACCCTCCGTGAGTTCATCGAGTGGCAACAACCGATCGACGGTCAGCCGCCGCAGGTCACCTTGTTGTGGATCACGAAAACAGGCCAGCGCCGGATGGTCGCTGTTCCACGCGTCGACGCGAAACAGCCCGTCGCGCGGGGACTCGGCCACAACACCTGGCAGCAGCCCCTGCTTCGCCAGTGGGGCGAGGGTCTCACGAGTCGTCTGATCGCCGACGAAAATCAGCAGTTTGCCCCCCTCGGTCACATACTGCCGCAGTCGTTCGCCGTCGGTCTCACTCAGCCTTCGCACGTTGGCCAGGACCACCACGCGATAACCATCGAGACGTGGAAAGCCTTCACCCGCCTCCCACACCAGTCGGTCCGGCTCAAACGACCGCAGCCTTCCTTCGGTCTCCTCCGTCGTCAGTCGGAGCGCGGTATCGAGGAAATACGTTTCATTCGCGAAGACCGATCGCCCTTCCTGGCCGTCGACCAGCAACACCCGGTCCGGATGACGCGCTTCGAACGCGATGAACCGGCGGTTGTCGAGCGGGAGCGCATCGTCGGCTTCCACAGAAACACTTCCGCTATAGACCCCGTCTTCTGAAATCGCGAATGGCAATTCGACAACCCCCCGTCCCTGAGCCGGGATGTCTATGGTCTCAGTGGAAGTCAGTTTTCCCTGCGGGCCGTTCAGCTCGCAGGAGACCTTCAACTTATTCAGTGCGACCGGCGAGTGATTACGCACGACGGCCCGCACCAGGACTTTGCCTTCGGGACGCAACTCGGTACGAACGGCTTCTGCGGTTTCGATGGTCAGATTGCGCAGGAGTTTGTCTCCCACATCTTTGATCAGCAATTCGACCCCAGCCGGCAAAGGGTTCGGCGTTCCGCGGGGCAGGCCCGAACGTTGCAGGTCGGTATACAGGACAATTTGCCGATTCGCCCGGCCGGACGATGCCAGCAGATCGCCCGCCCAACCGAGCGCCAGTCCGTAATCGGTCCCCCCGTGCGAGGTGGTCGCGGTGGCGAGCCGGTCGAGTGGTATCTCTTCAACCGCCGTCGAATCGAACAGCGTGATGTGGACGATCGCGTTTTCGTCGATTCGCTTCAATTCCTCGTTCACCCGCGCGAGCGCCTGTTGAAACGCGATCTGCCCGGTTCCCCCCTTAGCCTCCATGCTCGCCGACCGATCAATCAGCAGCACAATCTCCTGCTGCAAACCCTTTTTCGCCGCGTCGTTCCAGTACGGTCGCGCGAACAGCAGCGCCAACAGGGCTAACGCCAGCATCCGCAGCGCCAGTAGCAGCCACTGCCGCACCCGACGCCGACGACGATGTTCTTTCACCACCTGTCGCAGAAATCGGATCGACCCGATCGGCACGGTTCGCGAACGCTGTCGAAAAAGCAGGTGGATGACGATGGGAATCGTCACCGCCAGCCCGGCAGCGAGAAAACCGGTGTGGATGAGGGAGAGGCCGAACATGCGTGGGTGACGGAAGCTGCGGACGTGTGGAGGAGACAGGGAAAACGGAGGTTGGCGACGAGTGGGTTAACGGCGACGGGTGGGTTAATACAGTTGCGACCGCCTCAGGCAATAGTCGGCAAGCCCGACGTCGAGTGGCTCGTCGGTTGTGAACTGGCGGTAGTCGATACCCCGTGCGGTGCATCCTTTGGTGAGCTCCGCCAGCCACTGTTCGACAGCCGAGCCGTAACTGTCGCGGATCTCATGCGCGATCGTTTCGACGATTTCACCCGTCTCGGCATCAATCAGTTTGATTGGCCCATCGACCGGCATCCTTCGCTCCAGAGGGGACAGCACCTGAAACACGAGCAGGTCGTGACCGTAGTGACGGAAATGGTCGAGAGCCGACATCAGGTCCGCCGGTTCGTAGTACAG
>JAPLOC010000774.1 GCA_026692825.1 Planctomycetota bacterium
CGAATCCGGGACGTGACAGGCCGCGTGGCCGCAGCCTGCTGAACCAATTGTCGCGTGTGAGGGGGCCGGAGTCAACCGGAAGCCACTCCGCCGGCAGCAACGGATCATGCGTCCACACTTGTTTTGCAACCCGAATCATTTAGTAAACCAAAGACAACCGTCGTGAACAAACGACATTCTTGATGCGAACTCAAAATGAAACTTCCATTTCTGGGAATTGGGCAACTCGCAAATTGAGACAAACGAGAGAACCGAAGGGCGACATTCAGGAAATCACCCGAAACGGTGAATTCAAATTGAGACTCGCACCGGATCCCAACTCCCCGATCGGGCAGGTTCGAGGTGCCATCGAAGCGCTGCGTGACGGAGGAGTCCCCATCGTGGCACATATTTCGCGTTTCCCCGAAATGTTTCATCCCTTGGACGTCGGTCGTTTGGCAGCGATCAATTCCAACCACGAATGAAACTGGCGGCGAATTCACTCGCAGCCAATCTGTCACCCAAGTTGCTGTCACCGAAGGATTTGCCGAAATGCTGATGCTCTCTGTCGCGGAGTGGTTTCGTCGTGGTTTGAGTCGTCTTCCGTTGGCCAGTCGTGGCCGACGTCGTTCGAAAGTAGCCCGAAACTCGCGGCTGAGCGCTCTGGTGGAGACCCTGGAAACCCGGGCACTTCTTTCATCCACATTGGGTGTCAAACCGCTGGTAAGTTCTGTCTCGCCCCTGGGAACAGTCGGTGGCGGAGATGTGACTGTGGGTACGATCACATTCACAGAAGATTCTGGAAATATCACGGTTTCGTACCAGATTGACGCCAGCCATCAGGCGGATTACGAGCTTTCCGAAATTCGCACTCTTTTGAATGGTGGTGCCTTGGGATCGCAGGCCACCACGGGATTGGCCGAGGGTACCTATTCCTTTTCGCACACGCTTCCTGGTCCTGCGGATCTCTCGGGACTGAGCATTCTCGCGTCCGCGACAGTCGAACTGCATGATGTTGGTGCCGTTGGCGCGACTCTCCCCCAGGTTGGCACGATCCGGTTTGACTTTTCTGGAGCGCTTGTCGCTCCCCCGAGTCTAATCGATTCGCTTGTCGTCTCCGGTCGAGTTCCGAATTCAACCGACACAACCCAAGACACGGTGACATTTACCGGTGTTGACCCGTCATGGTCTTCGGGAACCGGAATTCGCGTGGTTGCGGGCTTCGGTGCTGTGGGCAACACCGGATTGGTGGGCACCCCCGCCGCGACCGACACCACGGTGAGTTCGACCTATTTCGTACGTAATCTGGGAGGGGGCACCTACAGTTTCCACACGACGCGGCAGGATGCGATTCAGGGGCTGGCAAAGGTCGACATCACAGCCTCGATTCCAACGACTGGTGAGATCGTCATCATTGGCGAAAACGCCGCTCTCCCCTATCTGGGCCAGACGCCGCTTGAAAATAACGCGTCTGTCGCACTGACGAACACGACCACCTCCACGGTACCTGGTTCTCTCGTTACCGCGACGAATGTAACAGCCGATACGGTCGATCTGGCAAGCGGTACTGGTTCGTGGATGACTGGGGATCGGGTTCAAGTTTCGCTGACGGGCGGGGGGCTGACCGCTGGCACGAATTACTATGTTCGCGTCATTGACGCCGACACCGTGAGTTTCCATACAAGCTGGTTGGGCGCGCAGAATAACACATTGCGAGTCAATCTCACGGCGGCGGTTTCAACGGCTGCGTCAGTGAACACGGTGCTGGGTACTGACGAAGCGGTGGAATTCGTCAACGACCCCGGTTGGGCGACAGGTCAAATTGTACGAACGACCGCGAGTTCTGGCGGGTTGGTCTTCGGCCGCGACTATTTCGTTCGCAGCCTTGGTTCGGGCCAGTACAGCTTCTACAACACACAGGTCAACGCGGTTGGGGGCACAGTGGGGGTTGACCCCCTGACTGGCCGAGTCGACCTGACGGGCAATGTGACATCGACAATCTTCGCGAATCCGACGACGCTCTCGTTCGCGTTGCCGCACCTGCTGCCGACGGGTTCGGTGGTTCGCGCGTTGAACGCCTCAGGTGGCCTGACAACGACAAGCAACTACTATGTTCGAGCGGTGGACGCGAATACGATCAGCCTCCACACGTCGTTGGCTAACGCGGTAAACAATGTGAGCCCGATTGCATTTTCGGGACCGGTCACGACTTTGTTGTCTCAGTTTTTGAATGGCTGGTGTATCGATCGCGATCGAACGATCACTAGCAATGAGCGAATCGTTAACATCTATTCGAGCTACGATCTCTCGTCATTCCCTGACACGAGCTTCCATCCCAAAGACGAGTTTGGAACGGACGCGGGGATTCTTGCGGTAAACACCGCGCTCAACGCCACATCGACCGATGTCACTCTCGACCGGATTGTGTTTGCGTCCGCAACCGGACTCACCACCGGCGACGCCGTC
>JAPLOC010000775.1 GCA_026692825.1 Planctomycetota bacterium
AATTCAACCGAGGGGACGCAGGCCCTGGTTGCCAAGTGACTAGGTTTTGCGAAAACATTCTCCACGCGGTCGACAACGCGACATTGCACTCGACCGCGGCTGGATGTCGGAGTCCGCCTAATTCGGTTTTTTCGGCGACTGATCGAGTTCGTTGATCAGTTCTCCGATCAACTTCAGATCTCCCGAGGAGCCATTCACGATCAACGAGTTCGTTCGTTCATCAGCCGCCATGGAGACTTTCGACTGCGGCAGCAGTTCGCTAATCGTCAGTTTTACTGACTGGGGATCCACAGTCTTCAGACGAAAAATCTGCAGTTGCGGCGTACGTCCGGCCGCGGCGGGGGGATTCTTCCCCAACGGCCCCTTCGCGTCCTGCACAAAGCGAGCCGTCACCAAGACCACGGTTTCCGTCGCATTGTCTTCGCTTGAGAAATCGATTCCCTGAACCAGTTGTGTCTCACCTTCATTCAAGCGAAGGGTCGCCTGAGTCTTCAATGTGACCGTTCGGGGAATGGCCGGAGTGTCTGTTGGATTCTTTGCGCGGTCGTCGGAAGTGGGAGCCCGAGCCAAGGCCGATCGCTCGAGCGACAATTCCAGCAAAATCGTCCCCTCTTCTTCGATACGCGGTGTCGCGCTGACAACGGTCCCAAACTGCTGATGGCTGAAAACGGGAACCACCGGGAATCCTTGGGTGTCCCCGCGCGGTCCGCCGCGAAATTGACGACCTGTTTCGACTGCCGCGGTTTCGCCCGTTTGAACCGTAGCGGCGATGTTTTCCAGTGTGGACAGCCGCACTCGTGTGATCGTCACCGGTTTCCGTTGCTTCTGCAATTCCCGTGCGCGTGCCAGGATCGCTGCGGGATCCATGGACTCTTCGATTTCAACCCGCTCTCCACCGGGGGGGGACTCAATCAACAGGACCTCGACCGAAACGGCGTGTCCGACCGCCAAGGGAAGATCGCCCGCAGACAGTGCAGGGGCCAGAAAGAGAATCGTCACCAATGACAGACAGCGAATCAGAGCGGGCATGATAGGACACCGTGTCGGAGCGGAGATGTGTTAGACACCCTGTTGGACGTTGGACGGGGGGGCGGCGTTCGAACTCATGAAGACTCCCTTAAGGAGGAGAGTCCCGAGTCGCCGAGCGAAACCGCCGCGTGGCTGCGGTTGCAATCAAGAGAGCATTCGCAGACGCCGCGCGGGGTATAACTTCCCGTGCGATGGATGCTCAGTCAGCCGTGCGAACTGTCGGTGGCCTCAAAAACGCCGCGAAACTTCTCCGCGGGATACTTCCGGGCGTTCTTCACCATCTTCTCCCGCACGGCGGTACTCAGGTCGAGGTCGAGCGAATTCGCCAGACTGAGCAAATAACAGAAGACGTCGGCGAGTTCGTCGGCGATCCCTTCGCGGTGAGCCGGGTCGTGCCCCCGGGCCGCCGACTCCGCCACGTCGACCCATTGAAAATGTTCCATCACCTCGGCCGCCTCGATCGCCAGCGACATCGCGAGGTTTTTGGGAGTATGAAACTGACTCCATTCCCGTTCGTCGACGAATTGCCGCATGACTGCGCGGAGGTCGGAGACGGTTGTCGATTGGTCGTTCATGGAGCCGATTCAATGGTCCGGAGGAAACGAGACGGAACAAGCGCAGAGTCGTGCGCGAATTGTCAGTCGATCAGGCGAGGTGCCGTGCGCGATTCCGCCCGGTGCGATTCGGCCAAGTGCAACATCAGTTCGAGTGCCAGCAGGTTGGCGCGTGTCAGCACGTGGCGACTGCTGCGGTTGCCCAATCCGTCGATCAAACGCTCAAGGCACCGCAAGTGCAGACGAAGCGCATTCCGGGGAGTGACGTTCGCTTGCCGAAATACGTCCGCGAGCTTGCGTACGTCATCCGATAGAGTGCCCGAACTCATCATGACGTAGCCCCGGAGCAGCTCCTGGTAATAGTCCGCGAAGGCCGTTTGTTGTGTCGCCTCGAGCTGCGAAACCGTCGCACAGGCCGGTTCCGACTCCGTGAGCGATTCCAGGTCAGAGACAATTTGAATCTGTTGAGCCAGAATCGATTCCGCCTCACCCCTGTCCCGCAAGAGCCGGCGTCGTTCTTCTAAACGCAATCGATCAATCTCATCCCGAACTCGGCCTTGAGACACCGCCCGCGCGATGGCGGGGATCAGCGCAGTCGATTCCCAACCGATGGGGGTCACCAGGAGATCGACATCCAGCGCGATCGCATTCGACCACGCACTGTCGTCGGCCGACTGGGTCACGACGACAATGGGATCCGCCGACCCGCCCGCCCGAACTGCGCGAGCGAGAGCCAGCGGATCCTCACCGGATGGATCCCAAACAGGCTGATAGCGGAGCAGGAGGCAGTCGAACGAATCTTCCGCCAGGATCCCCAGTGCCTCCGCAGGCGTGGCGACCCATCGGAACTTTGGCTCGTGGGATCCACGGGCGTCGAGCTGCAGCGTCAGGCCAACCCACGACGGCTCACTCGTACCGACACACAACAGGCGCAATCCCGAGGGGAGAAGCTCACCCCCAAAGGGATCGCCGGACGCGGCCGCCCGGGCCTGTGTGATCGGTACGCTGCTCATCAGTCCATGACGAATACGATTTCAACCCAGCCAACAACTCTTCACTACCTGCCCGCATCGGATCCGCAGGGATTCAGAATCTCGCGGATCCGATTCGAGTATCGGCGTGCGGTTTAGTGCGCGGGGGGGGCTTCGTTCTGGAACGCGCGGTTCCTGAACAGGAAGTCGATGATGTTTCCTTCGTGCGGCT
>JAPLOC010000776.1 GCA_026692825.1 Planctomycetota bacterium
ACTATGGCTTTGTTCGAAGCCCAACTGATCCTTCCCTGCACCCAGCGCGAAGTGTTCGATTTTCTGTTGCGGCCGGCGAATGTCGCCCTGATCAGTCCCCCGGAACAGGGACTGTACTTCGTCGATGCGCCGGAAATCGTCACTCAGGGAACCCGGCTGAAATTCCGGATTCAGGTGTTCGGACAGGTGCAGGAAGGGGAACATGAAATCACTTCGATCGTCGATGACACGCGGATCATCGAGAGTCAGGTCAAAGGGGTGTTGAAGAGCTGGGTTCACGATCACCTGTTTGAGACTAATTCCAACGGCGAAGTGGTTGTCACCGATCGAATTGAGTTCGAACCTCCCGGAGGCGTGCTGGGTCTGCTGGTGACGAAGAACCGGGTTCTCGATCAGCTTGAAGACGCTTTCGAGCACCGCTATGTCCGAATGAAAAAGCTGCTGGCGAAGAAGTAGGCGTCGCGCGAGCATGACCTTTCCGGCGAATGTCAAAATCGTGCTGGTCGAGCCGGAACATCCGGGAAATGTCGGCTCGGCGGCACGCGCGTTGTGGACCATGGGGCTGGAGCAGCTCGTGGTGGTCAACCCGGTGTGCGATCCCAAAGCGCAGGAAGCGTATTGGCTGGCGCACGCCGCCGCACATGTGATCGACGGCCTCACCGTGGTCCCGACGCTGGAAGAAGCGCTCGCCGGCACCGTGTTTTCGGTCGGGACCACCCGTCGGCGGCGCCGGGTGGCGTATCCGGTGTTTTCACCCGCCGAGGCGGTCGGACAGATTCGGCTGCGGGCGACCGAACAGTCGGCGGCGATTGTGTTCGGACGCGAATCGTCAGGGCTGACGAATCCCGAGCTGGCGCTCTGTTCCATTCAATCTTCCATTCCGTGCGCCCGGGAGGAACACTCGCTGAATCTGGCCCAGGCGGTGCTGGTCTTTGCCACCGAACTGTATGAAGCGTCCCTCTCGCCGACAGAAGCCGCGTTTCAATGGCGATTGGTTGACCACGCCGAGATGGAACATTTCTACCGTCGACTGGAACAGGTACTGATAAAATTCGACACACGACCCGCGACAACGATGGAAAGCTACATCGCGCGATTCCGCCGGGTTTTCAGCCGAATGGCACTGGAGACGCGCGACGTGAGACTGTTGCACAAACTGCTGAATCGGGTGGAGCGCGTGATCGGACCAGCCGACGCCGATATCGATTCCACTCTGGATTGAGCGAAACACCGCACATACCGGCAGGAGTGCTATACCTCGCACGGCCGGAAACGAAATAATTTCGGGGAGCCGCTTCCTGACGAGCGCGGCTAAATCAAAATGTCTCAACGCGGACCTGGCGGAGTCGAGTAGGAAAAGGACACGGTCGGAGGGCTCCCCGCTCGCCTGGACGCAACCGCGCCAGCCGTCGCCAAGAAGATGCTCTCGCGTTCTAAACCACTTCGCTCAACCGCCTTGGCGGCCGGCCAAACAGCTTTTGGTACTCGTCTACAGTCGGACGCAGCCGGACCGCGACCTTTGCCTCGTGATTGTTGGCGATGTCGGCCAGGCGGTGCGCCAGGAACGGGTTCGCGAACCGTTCAAAAACCTGGTCGGCGAACAAGGCGGCGTCTTCGACCCGGTGGGCAATCGTTGGCACGATCTCTTCAAACGCCACTCCCCTCAACCAGCGAACCGCGTCGCGATTGCGCATCACTTCCAAAACGGTCTGGAATCCCAGCGGCCGGTACTTCGCCGCCATCGCGGTGTGAAGACCATTGAGAATCCGCACTTTCCGCAAATAGTACGGGGAAACGTCATTCACCAGCAGAATCGCCGGATGATCGAACAGCCGGACCTCCTTCGCGGTTGGCCGGACAATCGCCCACAGCATATACGGTTCCGCGGTCACCAATAACCGGTCCTCGTTTGCGAGCGGATGGTCGGCCGGACCCGGGGTCACAATGCAATCGACAAGATTCTCGAGCCAGACGCAATCGTTCGTGAGCCAGTCAACGAAAGCGGCGGGTAACTGCCAGCCCCGAGCCAGGTCGACGACGATCTGCCGAAGTTTCGGCGCGTTGCCCTCAATCAGTTCACACGGCAAGAGAACCAACGGCTCCTGCCGCGCTTGAAACCGGGTCCACAGCACCGCGGTCAGCTTCGCGGGCATTGCCTGCGGGGGTGTCGCGTCGATTGTATCCGACTGGGCGAGCGTGTACCCCGCCTCGGTCGCGTTCGTGACGATGTACTTGAGCGCGGGGGAACGCGCGACTTCCAGCACGTCGGACCACTGGTCGACCGCTGACAGCGCCCGCGAAATCGACCCCACCGGTTCCACGCGGTCAATGGTCTCCCCCTCTTGAATTCCCCGGACCACAACGTGGAACCCTGCGGGCTGCGCGTTGAGCAGGTCGGCACGCTGTCCCGCGGTCGACTGCACAACGACAATCCGACCGACCTGCTGCCCCTGTTCATTCGCCTGATGGACAAACCGATCGACAAACGCCCGCAGGAACCGACCCGCGCCAAATTGCAAAATCGTTTCCGGCAGACCCGACGCGTTCGCGGAAGCAGCACTCACGATCCCACCTCAACCACCGCTTTGATCACTCCGGTTTCCGGTCGAGTGTACGAGGGAAACACCTCGATCAGG
>JAPLOC010000777.1:0-486 GCA_026692825.1 Planctomycetota bacterium
GTCGACCGACGGACCGTCGGCGCTGGCGGGACGGTGCGGCATGGCGCCTCCTTGCAAAAATGGCAGGTTTTCCAGACAAATGGAAGACCTGTCACCCAGGCGCAAAAATCATGCCAATCGTTGGGGCGGCGGAAAAATTCTTAAAGTGAGTGGCATTGGGCTTACGCCGGCCGTTCGCCACTTCTGGCGAACGGTGGGCGTCAGCCCACCGGTCATTCGGCGTGGCCGACAGCACACGCCCAAATCTCGGCATACCGGCGTGAATCAACCGTGCGGCGTTATACTCCGCACGGCGGCAAACCCGGCGACTCGCGTCCCCTGCACCGGCCGGTTCGATGGCGAAGACGACTTGGTTACAGACGTCGTGCGTGGCAGCCAGAGCGAAGATCTGATTCACCATCCACTCAAAGTGGATGGGGTCTGGACCGGGCAATGTGGATTGCGGCTAGCCATCGATCTTTCTCCCTATCCGCTCAAGTCGGATGG
>JAPLOC010000777.1:491-4586 GCA_026692825.1 Planctomycetota bacterium
TCGCCAACACCAGCCGCCAATCGGCTTAGTCACGACCCCATGCGGCTCAGGTTTCGCCCAAATCCGCCGGCCCCGGCGATTCCTGAAAGTATTCACAAAAAACACTTTTTTTTGGGTGAGGGAAATTTCGGGGTTTCGACGCACTGGTTTTGGCGTGCGATAGTTTGGATCCGACGCCGACCGCCGACTCGACGATTTTCCAACCCGGTCCATTGACAGCGAAGACGTTCGTTGCCGCTGGACCTGATCGGGAAGCAGGCAACGCGCTGCCGGACAGATTGTCTGGCGGGATGTTTTAATTCTTCGTTTGTTGAACCACACTACCTAAGGAGACATTACGATGACAAACCTCATGTTGATTAACCAGTCGTTTACGCGGTCATTTTCGCGGATGGCCGTCATGGCGGCACTGCTCGGCGGTGCACTCTTTTTTTCCCCCGCGGCGCAAGCGGGGCCCCTGTACGTCATCGAGAACGGCGTCACAGGTGATGGATCAAGCTTCGATGGCGACCCCATCGCGCCGGGAACGCCATTTCACCTTGTGTTGACATTCGAATCGCCCGCTGACCCCCATCCGGAGTACTCGCTCGCCATTTACTCCATCGAAGCGTTCACCCTCCAAGTCGGTAACACCACGTATACCCCGGCCAATTTGGCGGATCTAGGGGAATTGGTCCTGTTCGACAGTCGGGAAGGGAATTTCGGGCCGAGTTTCATCACCTGGATTACTGGAAACGGCGAATTCGATTGGGCGCCACGTTGGTACGAAGCGACGCCAGCCTTTCTTGCAGGGAGTCCGACCCCGACGGTTTTCACGCAAGGTGACAACAATCCGGTCGAAATGCACTTCGCGACCACCCTCGGCGGCGCGAACCTGACGCTCATTGCGGACCCCAACGTCGATATCAACGGACGAATCTCCGATGTCGCACCTGTCCCCGAACCGTCCACGTTCGCCCTCTCGTCCCTTCTGCTTGGCGGGTTCGGCGCGATCGGTGTGTTCAAACGCCTGAAGCAGAACGCGGCCGCCGCCTAATCTTGGCTTACGCCTGCCGAACTTCGTTGACAACACCCCGCCAGCTCCCGCTGGTGGGGTGTTTTTACGCAGATCCACGCCTTTCCTGAAAACCTCCCCCAGGGCGGCGTTCAGCCGCGAACGCGGTTTCGCTCGGCCCTGGGCTGGCTTGTCGCGCCCTCGTTGGGGCGACGCCGTCTCAAATTGCTCAAGTTGTTTCTTCGCGGATCCTAAGTAGCCGTTCAAAAACATTCCTGAAGGATCGCCATCGATTCGCTCCGGGACGCTGCCGCGTCGGCCGCAACAATTCGGGGAATTCCGTGATCGCAAGCGGGAGAGTTTGGACTGCGGGAGCATGTTCCGGCCGCTACTTCGTCCTCCCTCGATGTGCGGAGGAATTTGGACAGATGCGAAGCCAAATCGCCGAGCCAAGCCGAACTCAATCAGCCAGCGATACCGTGAGCGGCACGAATTGAGACATTTCGCGCCCGAGACCCCTGCCCCCTTGCGGGGCAGGTAAACGAGATCGAAGGCTAACCCCGGGTGCCCGCACGGGGCGCAGACCCCTTGCCGGCTCGTCCGGCAGGTGAATTAGATCTGCGCTCAAATGCGTGTCAATCCCGTTGGTTTGCATCACAGCCATACTCGTCCGTTGAGTGTTTGTGGCGTCAATCCGGTTGCGTGAAGAACTTCGTCGAGCTAGGCACCAGAACATCGCGATTCCGCTCGACGTCGATTTGGAATGAAAAAAGAACTGGAGCCAGTGGCAACTCAGTTCCTGCAACGCCTGATTTCGGGGTGGCCTCAAACACAAAGCCACACCCAAAAGTCACTGCCCTCAGAGACCCCGGAGTGTTTTGCTAGCCATTCACATACTTCACGAGTATCCTTATGAACAAGACGGAAAATGAGTCCGCAATATGCAAGCCGAACAAACACGTCAAAGTCGGCTGCAATCGCGGAGGCCGGTTCATGTGGAGAGTCGTCATTGCGCATCGCATGAACTAACCCGGTACCGCAGTCAAGTGTGACAACAAAACCATCAGAAATGGCAATCATTATTTGGCGCGACGGGCGATCTCCAGAGTCCCACCAATTGTCGTACCCGTTAGCATCTGGTGTATTATACGAGATCAGAGTCGAAAAGTAATCCCTGCCTTGTCCAAAGGCTATTGGCCCAATAGTCCAGTTATCAAAATAAAAGCTTCGCAGGTAGCCCATAAAGTGCGGTGGAATATCGGGAAAACGGCCATGAAGAAAACCGTGGACTTCCTCCGCCCTCAGTGGAGGAATATGTGGTTCCGGAAGCAGAAAGTGAGGACCGTCTTTCAGTACGTTCGTCCGGAAATCCTGGATAATGGCGGGCAACTGTGGAAGTTCCATCGGTAGTCTATCGCACATCGTGGAGCTCTCGTTTCGCTGGATTCCGGCCGTTGGTCGGTAGTCGCTACGGAAAGACTTCGATCTGGGGCTCCGGGGCGTGATCGTAGGGCGCTTCCCTAACGAACACACGCGGTGGAACAGGCCACTCGATCGACTTGAGCCAAGGTCGCAGTTTTGTGAACAGACGCTGTGCGTTCGGACAACTCAGATATAGTTTCGACTTCCCTTTGGCTGTCCGTTTTCCCTCCAGGCTGCCAAAGTACTCCTCCCTCAACGAACGGACTACCAATTGAGCGTCGATGTCATCCTCGTACTGTGCAATTCGCCTGCGCTCGTCATCGGTACGCTTGGTGCCCTGGTACACAAACTCAATGATCATCGACTGCAGCTTGTTTGTGCCATCAGGCTCTTTGGCCCGCATTTCTCTTTCTTCTCGCAGCGATTCGCTAAGGTAGTCGCTGCGACTCGGCATCGGCCAAACGCGTGCGAAACGGAAGCCGTTGAGCATGTACTCGTGAACTCGCTCAACAAACAGATTCGACACAAAAACCCGATTCGGAAGTTCACGCAATCGGAAGATCGACAAGTCCGCCACAAGTTCCGGAATCACCTTGAGAAACGACAATGACGTCGCTGGCGTCTTTCGGCGGGGAGAGTATCCTGTATAGAACGCTCCGACTGTTCCCGGGTGCTCGAGGATCTCGACAATCTTTCTGCAGTGATAAGCGTGATACTTCCTGGAATCAAAAAGAAACTCCAGCAGCTCTCCATTTGGCTCGAGATAGTCCCGCAGACAATCGGCGGCCCGCTCACTAAAGGCGGGGATCATCATGCCAATGCAGGGAAAGTCATTAAACGGGGTGACGCGTCCCTCGACTCTTGGTGGATGCCACTTTTCGCGCAGCGATTCCAGAGACCATTCCCAGGTATACGGGCTCTTGGGAAAGAAATCGCAAGATAGGTCGTCACAAATGGCGCGACGACGCATCTCGTTGTGGCTATAACGCTCGTGAAATAAAAGCGAGCGTTCGTCGCAGAATGCGAAACCCTCGTACTTGGGATTGTCGCACACCTTGCTCAATTCAAATATCGCTGTCACTGAATTCATCTGAAGTCACCGTTGTTCAGTCTATCCCTGAGCTTCGACAGCACGAGCTCCACTTCCTTTCGCGACGACAGACCCTTCAGTTGCTTTCCCATTTCCAGGAAGAAGTTGTCTGTGTGAGATCGCATTGAAGCAGCAAATGTCCGTGCATTGGCCGACCCCGCAGTCAGAGCTATCGCTAAGTGTTCCGACGGATAGACATTATGCACCAGCACCCCGCCGGCCGACACGTAATACACATGCTCGGCGTCGACCTCGAGGTTGAACACCTCAACCGGCGGACCGGTGCGGGGGGTAATGCGGGTGACTTGGAGGAGGGTGCCGGATTCGCTACGGAGGTTCTCGCCGATTCGCAGGGTGCCGGCCTGGACGAAGTCCTGCCGGTCTTCGCTCCAGAACGGGTGGTTCGCCGTGCAGCCGATTGGTTCTTCGACTCCAGTGATCTCGATGTCGATCACCTCCGCCGACGAGTGGGCGAATGTACCCGTGACAATGCGCCCCTGGCCCGGTTCGATCGGCGGACACGGTTCCAGCGAAACAAGTTCCGCCCGGCCGACGGCACCGATCTCCGGGAGATCAAGGTGGATCCAGA
>JAPLOC010000778.1 GCA_026692825.1 Planctomycetota bacterium
GCTGGCCTGGAGGACGCAGTCCGTGACCGGTTTGCTCGGGCCACGGTCAGTCCGCTTTCGATTACGAATCTCACTTCGCCCATTGCGAACTGGCTTCCCGGGGCGGGATTTCAGTTCGCCGATGTATCCGAATTGACCCCGCAGTTGACATTCGAACCGCCCGATACGCAGTCATCTATGACCGCGCGTCCCAAAGTCAAGTTTTCGTGGAAAAATGCCCCCGGTGAGCTCATCGGACAGGATCTGGAACTGTCGGCCAGTCCGCCGGTCGGACAGGATGCCAAAACCCAGGACTGGATGACCGCATGGTTGCGCTGGACGGACGAAAAAAATCTCGAACGCCCCGTGTTGCGGGTCGATGTCGACGGACGCGCCGGCTCCCGCCGGGCGGCGAATTCCGCCATCCCGTTGCTTGAACATCGAACGCCGATCACAGCGGTGTCAGCCGGCTGGCTGGCGGGTCGAATGTGGGTGATCTTCGCCGTCGAATCGGAGAAGGAGAAGCTATTTGCCTGGTCATGGCGGTCGTCCAGGGTTCCGCTTGCAATATCGTTCGATTTAGCCCAGGAGAGGATGGACCGATTGGAAATGCTTCCAAACTGCTGGTTCCGGTTCCACAAGATAAAATCATCTCTGTAGTACGACTTGCAGACACTCGACTCTTTGTCGGAACAACGGGCACCGGATCGACATTGTTTGTGTATGAAATCGACAACGTCTTTCCGGTGAATCCAATCGCCGAGATGGAGGCGGGCCCAATTCGCACATTGGATATTCGCGCCCCAAAGGACTCGAGTTCTTTAACAGTCGCTGTTGCAAACTCACCCGGAAAAGTAAGGCTCTACCACTGGAATGTCCTCGATGTGAGCGCGAGTCCGANAGTCCGACACACTCACCCGAAGCGCAGCAAGCGGATCAACAGACACCACTGCTAGAAATTGGCGATCTTGACACCGCGGACGAAGAAATTACCGCTGTTGCTATACAGCCATTGCCCCGAGTGCCCGGCGCAATCGTTGACAAGTTGTTCGTCTACGCGGCTACGCGACGGAAAGACAAGAGCGGTCGAATTGTCGCCTGGAAATTGATCACGATTCCTTCCAGTGGGCAAACTGTTTCCATGACAAACGAGGAATTCGCGGAAACAACTGATGGGCGGACGCTATTGAAAGTGTCGTCGCCAATCGTGATGCTGCTTACCGACCCCGTGCTGAACGACAACAATGCACTAAACGGCGGCGCTCCGGCTGCCCACTGGCTCGCAGCCGTGGAGGCTGCGAATACAGAGGGCCAGTCGTCAATGACGACTTGGGCTTTCGGCAGTTGGAATGACCTTCAATCCGCTTCGGATAATTTGAATGAACTCCGTCCCCGCCTCACGGCCCCCGTTCGATTCGGAGATCACGAAGGAAATGTCGCCGCCGCGGTTTTCGTCCCCGGTCGTTCACAAGTGGATCCGTTACCCAAAATTGAAAGTCCTCAGGAAAGTCGGTTCGGAGCCTGGATGGTCACGGGGGGGGCCGACGGTACAGTTCGCGTCTGGGATCCCGAAACGGGAGTCGAGAAATTTCGCCATACCGCGACGTCCACTAACGGCTGGCTCGACCTTCTTGGGGTCATGCGCACGAAGTCCGTTCCGACGAAACAGACTACCAGTTTCTGGGCCGAGCCAATCAGCGTGCCCGATGAAATGGGTCAGCGGCACGACATCCTTATGCTCTCGACTTTGGGGAAACCGGTCGATTTATTCGAGGGGGCCACGCTTGGCGATACCGATTTCGCATTGCGGTTTCTCTGCCAGGATCTGCCGCTGATGCTTGACGCCACTCAAACGAATTGGCAGATCTTGCCGTGGAATAAGCATAAATTCGGCCGCTCCTTCTTGCATGGCGTGTTTGGATGCGACAGTGGCAAAGCAGAGAGTCCTGTTCCGCGGCTGGCGGGTATTCCCATCGAGATTGTCAAGCTGGAACAAATTGAGCTGTTGGAGACGCTCAAGCCTTGGCCGAATCCAGCGCAATTCGTAACACTCTCCGAGATTGAGTTCTCTGCCGTGCTGGCAAATCCGGCGGATCCGTCTCCGAAAGGTCATACAACGCCGCCGGATCCGGAAGAGGTAACGACGATCGGTCTCCGATTTAAGCGTAAAGCCTCGGGCAACGGATATGACCTGGAAGTGAAGGGGGACAGTCGGTTCGACTGGCGCTTCCCGCTTACGGAACAATCGCCGGTTGGCACGGTCTCAGTACTCCCGGGACGATTGGCACGTCTGGAGGGCAGCGTCACACTTGTCAACGGGCGACTTCAACTCACGCCCGAATCGACGTTCTCGACAGCCGACGCGCTCGGACATTTGCGACCGCTGGAAAATCCCCCGGTAATGGTCTTCGATCCCGGGTCGACAAAGGGCAAAACCGTGCGGTTTCGGGAGAAGGCCTTGCCCGAGAAGGCCCCGCTCGAATTACTCGGGAATGGGTTGCCCCACCCGTTCCCCGACAAAAAGATTCCCATCGTTGCAACCGATCTGGGAAACGACTCGTCGGAAGCCCCGGTCGTATTATTGGCTGCTCAGCCGGCCGAGAAGGAAAAGGCGGGGCGAATGTTGCTGGCGGATCTTGCGACCGGACGCCGCAGAGTCCGTTATGGAGATACGTTGCGACGCGCCCGGCTGGTCAGCGAACCATTGGACGATACCAAACAGCGACTGACGGTTGTCGGCATTGCCGACGACGGCACAGTGCGAATCCGTCGACTTTTTGAGATCGAAAAGACATTGACAGATGGAGTCAAAGAAAAAGAGGTTGCCGCCGATCAGCAGGAGTGGGCGCGTTTTGCGCTTCCGTCCCCCGCGGAAGATGTCCAGGTTTTCGACGTACTCTCCGCGGATCGCAAGTCCATCGCAAATCGGTGGCTGTTAGCCCGCTGTCGCGACGGATCGGCGTGGCTCTGGAACGCCCAGAGTGGCGCGCAGAGATATGAACTCTCGATTCCCGGGACGGCGGTGTCCGTTGTTGCCTTCGGGCCGGCGGTTCCCCAGGAGATATTCGAAAAGGACAAGACGGATTACGACCCTTGGCGAGATGTCTTCGGCACCGTGTCACCGAGGCTGATTGAAAAGAATGGACTCGAGGCGTTCGTGGCAATCGGAGGGAATGACGGGTCCGTTCGGATTTACGCGGTCGATCGCACGGCGCCGCCTGCGCTTGTGCGATCATTTTTCGTCCTCGATGAACCGATTCAGTCGTTGAGCCTCGCGATCGATAAGTCGTCATTTGAGGCGTTGACGCTACGGCGCGTGGGCGACCGGACAAAGCCATTGCCGGGATTGGTGTTGTTGGCCTGCGACGGAAACGGACCGTGCCGACTGCATGAGATTTTGAGCGGCCTGTCATTGATCGAGAAAGAGGAAGCCGACCGGCCCGAAGTTCTGAGAAAAGAAACCTCGGCACTCCGCGGTGTATTGATCCCTGACAATACGACTTTGCATATCGTCGTTGAAACTGTTCGTGACGACAATCGGTCTGTCGTCTCATTGATGAAAAAAACGAAGAATTTAAGAACCAGTTTCGACGCGAGTGATATCCATCCCCTGCCCGAAATCCCGCAGGGGGTTGCTACCGAACTGGTCCGTAGCGATGGTCCCTTGAAATTCGCGCAGTGCCTCGCGGTGAACACGGGGGAGAGTGGCTGGAGTGTTTATGAGTTTGGCGGAAACGGGTTCACACACTTGCATGAAGAAAAGGTCAACATCGTCGACGCGGCGGTGATCGAGGTATTTGAACAGCGCTACTTAGTTGCGGTCCAAAGTGAAGGGCAACTCAGTGCGTGGGTTCAGACGAGCCCGTCTGGAAATGCCGCTGATTGGAAGCCAATTGTAAACCCAGTGAACGACCATCCCGTGCGAGTCGATGCCGCGACTTTCGGACGGGTGGTCGTCCCTATGGTCGCATGTCGTGGCGTCGCCGGTCATTTGGGACACGCTTGGGGTATCGATCTCGATTCGGTCGAGTTCACCTGGCCCGAAACCCTGGGTCCGGTTGAAGACTCAGCACTGGTTGCGATGACCTGTTTGCGGGGCGTTCCGCTATTGGCGGTCGCCAGCCCCAGAGATGTCACCGTCTGGGACCTGGCGACCGGTTTACTGGTGCATCGGCTCGGACTGGATCAGTCACCGGTCAAGCTCGATATGGCGTCGGATCTTGACACACTGTGGTTGTTGGTGTCCGACAAAAAGGGAACCTGGAGGTTGGCCGCTCCCGCCGTCGACAGTTCGTTCAGTCCGCCTCTCAAACTCGGAAGTCGCACCGATTTCGTCGAAATGCGACTGATGTGTTTGCCGGCCGGATTGCGGCTGGTGACGGTCGGACCCGATGTTGCGAATTCGAATACTCTTCTCGACGTGACGATACCCAAGAAAGAACTCAATGCGACGTCGCTGAAGTCCGTTTCCGTAACGATGAGTCCCGTGGATTGTCGCATCCTCGACGTGACTGTGGTCAACAACGAATTCTGGGTGCTGCTTGCAAACTCAACGGGTTTGCGTGTGATCCAGCTCAAGACGGCGGGCGCGGATTTTTCAATTCCAGTCGTTGGCAATTCTCCGAATACCGATCCCGTCGCTGCCGTGTTCGATCTTGATCCTGATCCGGCAGACTCAACCCTGCCCAGAGTGTGGACGGTCGATGAGAGTTGGACAAAAATCACCGCCTGGAGAAAAACAACTCCGGCGGCTGGCCCACCAGCCTTTTCGAAACAAGACGCATCATCTTTCGAAAGAGGAGGTCGTCATTCGCAGGTCACAGGTTCTCCCAAAACGCTCGGTGCCGTGAAGTGCGACGGCCGAACGCGGCTGGTCGCATTGGCCGAAGGCGGTCTGGCCGTCTGGGACGTGGCCGATCAGGCGTTAGTGCGCTCGGAACCACTCGAA
>JAPLOC010000779.1 GCA_026692825.1 Planctomycetota bacterium
TGGTGGGGAGTCTCTCGATCGAAACGATCTGGCGGCGGGAATCGCTGGGACTCTGGATCATTGAGGCCGATGGAGTCAGTCGTCGGTTGCGCAGTGACGGTAACGACGAACGGGTCTTCCGTATTCTGGTGGAGAACGGGATCAACATTCACGCCGAGTTGATCCCCCGCACCCGATTCAAGCAGATGGTTGACGGTGCGTCGAGGACTGCGTTTTCCTGCAACTTCTTCGCCGAGCGGCGGGTTGTCTACAGCCGCGACCCTTCGATCGAGAGCTGGTTTGAAAAGGCGAACAGCGTCGCCGTCAAAGATCAGGAACGGGAACTGCTGGCCTTTTCGACTTGGACCATTTACGCCGTGCGCCACGCCCGGAAACGGCTGGAGATCAAAGAGGATCTCGACCTGGCGGCGCAGGAGATTCTCTCGGCCGCCCATAGTGTGGCGCATCCCGAGATCATTCGTGGAGGGAAAATCTGCGAACACGACATGATCTACCGCGCGATCGAAGGGAATCCGGAACTTTTTCAAGCGATCTATCTGGATGTTCTGGCGAAACGCAAAAACCGGTCCGTCCTGGCGGCAGCGCTCGGCGCACTGGACGAGTACCTCAAGCAGCACTCTCCGGAACATCTGCGACCTTTGCTGGACTACCTGAAAAAGGAAAACCGGGTCGTTCCTCTGTCTGAAGTCGGCGAACAATTCGCCTACTCTCAGTTGCATCCCTGGCATCTGGAATCGGCGTGTGAATGGCTCGAGCAGCAGGGACTGCTTGAAAAACTCTCGGCTCCGTTTAAGCTGACAAAACGGAGCCTGGAAACTGTGGAAGAGCCGGCGTATTTCCTCAGTCCATAACGCTCGCCGTCTGGCATTCCTCGGCTTGCTTCGCACTCTCTCCCCCGTACTGGCCGCTCATGCGCACCACAATCCAAGTCCAGGGCGCCCGCGAAAACAATCTCCGGAATATCGACCTCGAAATCCCACGCGACAAACTCATTGTCATCACCGGCATGGGCGGTTCCGGCAAGTCGTCGCTGGCGTTCGATACGATCTACGCCGAGGGACAGCGACGACTTCTGGCTTCCATGTCGAATTTCGCCAAACGGTTCGTCGGCCAGTTGAAAAAGCCCGACGTCGACTTCGTGAACGGGCTCTCTCCCGTCGTGTCGATCGATCAAAAGACCACAGGCTCGAACCCCCGCTCAACCGTCGGCACTATGACCGACATTTCCGACTATCTGCGAATGCTCTTCGCGACGATGGGGACGCCCCATTGCCCGCGTTGTGGCGAAGCGGTCGCGATTCGCACGCCGCACCAGATGCTCGAACGGCTGCTCTCGCTCCCCAAAAGTACGGTCGTCGAAGTTCGCGCGCCGGTGTTTCGGATTCATGGCGAAGACTACGAGTACCTGTTCGAGCAGATTCGCGTCAACGGGTACCGCCGCGCCCTGATCGATGGCCAACCCCGCGACCTGGGGGACCACATCGAACTCGACGAAGAGGACGAGCATACCGTCGACGCGGTGATCGATACCTTTGTGATCGGCCCGGGCATCGACCAGCAAGTGGTCACTTCGCTGGAACATGGCCTGAAACTCGGCGATGGACTGCTGAGTTTTCATATCGTGAAGCCCAAACAGGGAAATGCCGAGTCGAAGAAGTTTCACGACGGATTCGGGTGTCCGAAGCATCGCATGGTCGCGGGCGAAATGAACCAGTCGCAATTCACGTTCAATGATCCTTCGGGGGCGTGCCCCACCTGCACCGGGCTGGGGGTCTCGATGCGGGTGCTGCCGGCGTTGTTGGTGCCCGATCCCTCGCGCTCGCTCAATCAGGGGGCGTTCGTCACCGCCGCCATGGGCAACAATCGCGATAGCTGGGGGGGCCGGATTCTCCACAGTCTCGCCACCCACTACGGCTTCAGCCTCGACACCCCGTTTCAGGATCTGGCCGACGAGCATGTGCAGCGGCTGCTGTATGGCACCAAGGGAGAATTGTTCGAGGTCGTGTTGCCCCCCGGCGCACAGCAGGGACAGCAGCATGTCGGCAAGAAAATCAAGTTTCAGGGGGTTGTGACTCAGCTTGAACACCACTATCGGCAATACCGCAAACAGGGAACTTCCAACGCGGGGATGGACGAATACCTGAAAAGGGTGATGGTCGAATACGACTGTCCCGAGTGTGGCGGCGCTCGACTGAAACGCGCGCGACGACTGGTCACAGTTGCCGACCGCAATCTGTTCGAAGTCGGCCAGATGCACCTGACGGAGCTGCTGGGGTATCTCACGTCGATTCAAGCGACCGACCGGCAGCGCGCGATCTGCGAGTCCATTCTCCGCGAAGTGGCGACCCGGTTGGAACTGCTCGTCGCGATCGGACTCGACTATCTCAATCTCAATCGCCGGTCGGCGACCCTTTCGGGAGGCGAGTCGCAGCGCATTCGGCTCTCGTCCCAAATCGGTTCGGGACTGATGGGAATGCTGTATGTACTCGATGAACCAAGTATCGGGCTGCACCCCAAAGACAACGTGAAGATGATCGAGACGCTGCAACGGCTGCGCAATCTGGGGAACACGGTGATCGTGGTCGAACACGACGCCGACACCATCCGGGCCGCGGACCATATCATCGAAATCGGCCCCGGCCCGGGGGTGCATGGGGGAACGGTGGTCACAGAGGGGCCACTCAAAAAGATTCTGAAAGATCCGAGGTCACTCACCGGGCAATACCTCAGTGGAAAGAAAACCATTGCCGGCCCCAGGCAGCACCGTCCGAAGCGTGGCAAATCGCTGTTTGTGAAGGGGGCTCGCGAGAACAACCTCAAGAACATTGACGTCGAAATCCCGTTGGGGCAGTTCGTTTGCGTGACCGGCGCGTCGGGATCGGGCAAGAGTTCGCTGATTCACCAGATTGTTCAAAAGCGACTGTTCGCGATTCTGCACGACAGCCGGGTGTTGGCGGGTGAACATGACGAACTCATGGGGAGTGAACACATCAGTGACGTGATCAACATCGATCAGTCGCCGATCGGTCGTTCGTCGCGTTCCAACCCCGCGACCTACATCGGATTCTACGACGCGATCCGTACCCTGTTCGCGGAGACCGAGGATGCCAAACGCCGGGGCTTCACGGCGTCGACGTTCAGTTTCAACGTGAAAGGGGGACGGTGCGAGGAATGCGCGGGCGAAGGGACCATTACCACCCAGCTCTCATTCATGCCCGATGTCGAGGTGGTGTGTCCCACTTGTAAAGGGGCACGCTACAACCAGGAGACGTTGGAGGTGAAGTACCAGGGGAAAAACATCAACGAGGTTTTGGAAAGTTCGGTCGAGGAAGGGGTCGAGTTCTTCGCCAAACAACCGACGATCGCCCGCAAAATCGCGATCCTGGAGGAGCTGGGACTGGGCTATTTGAAACTCGGGCATCCCTCGACGATTCTGTCGGGCGGAGAGGCGCAACGCGTCAAGCTCGCGGGAGAACTCGGGAAGTTGAAACGGGGAAAGCACAATCTGTACATCCTGGACGAGCCGACAACTGGTTTACACTTCGCCGACATTGATCGACTGTTGGAAAGTTTGAATCGTCTGGTCGACAACGGGCATTCGGTGGTTGTGATCGAACACAATCTCGACGTGATTCTGACGGCCGATCATGTGATTGACCTGGGACCGGAAGGAGGCCACAA
>JAPLOC010000780.1 GCA_026692825.1 Planctomycetota bacterium
GTGAGCGCATTGCTCGACGATCTCACCCAGCGCGGGATGATCAACGACGTGTTGGTACTTGTGATGGGGGAATTTGGCCGAACGCCCAAGATCAACAACGGTCAGCCGGGGATTCCGATTCCGGGTCGCGACCATTGGGGGAACGCGATCTCGGTACTGATGGCGGGAGCCGTCCGCGGAGGCCAGATTGTGGGGGCGACGAATTCCAAAGCCGAGCATCCGATCGACCGCCCCTTGAAGCCGGCCGACATTCTGGCGACGGTGTATCGGTTCATGGGAATCGATCAGTCATTGGCGTTTCAGGATCACGCGGGGCGGCCCATTCCGATTCTGGACGAAGGGAAGCCAATCGAAGGAGTGCTGGTTTGAACCGGCTGTCCGCACGGTCCGGGACTCGCTGCCGACTTTCGTTGTTGTCAATCCGATCCGCGCGCTGTGAATCGTGGTTCGCGACTGCGGTTGTTTGATTGAAGACTACGATCCTGAGTCCGTACTGTACCGACAGCCCTACAGAGTCATTCCATGAATCATCCATTCGACGTCGAGATTTTCTTTGACGGAGATTGCCCGTTGTGTCGGCGGGAGATGAATTTCATGCGGCGATTCAATCGCCGAGGGCGGGTTCTGTTCACGGACATCGCAGCCGCCGACTTTCGCCCCGACACCGTGGGGCTGACGCAAGACAAGCTGATGGCCGAGATTCATGGTCGCCTGTCGGATGGGACGATTGTCGTGGGGGTCGAGGTCTTTCGCCGGCTCTACAGCGCCATCGGCTGGAGCTGGCTGGCGGCGGTTTCCCGCTGGCCGGGGATTTCGGGGATGCTCGACTGGGCGTACAGGTTGTTCGCGAAAAATCGTTTGCGACTGACCGGGCGCTGCGACACTCATTGTGCGATCGGCCCCAGTCGGCCGGGTCTCTGACCTGGGTCTCCCCCCATCTCAATGGTCGAGCAGCGTTGCGGTTATCTCGGGCTTGTCTCGCGGGATTCTCACGCGGCTAATCGCTCTTTCCCCGTCGGGACCAATTCCGTATCCTCCCGTATTGACTCGACGGAGGTGCTGTCATGGATGGTTGCGCGATGTGGGGATTCCCCAGAGTTCCGCGGTGGATTGTCGTCTGTTTGGTTTGTCTGACACTGCCGGCGATCGCTCTCGCCCAGCGTCCCGCGAATGAGGGACAAAAGACCCCGCCCAAGCCGACAAAGCCTGCGGTGGCGGAAGCCGAGCCTCAACCCGCGCCGAAACCGCCCACAACTGTCCCTGCTGACACCGACGACCCAGAAGATCTATCGACGGTTTCCGAGGCGGTTGTCAAAGAGCGGATCAAACGCGCGGAAAACAACTCGGATCTGGAACCCGACGAACGCACGAGCCTCATCGACGCCTACAATCGGACACTCGACGCTCTCGCTAAGGCACGCGACTTCTCCCATCGGCGACAGAAATTCCGCAAACTCGCCGAACAGGAACCCGAAGAACTGGCCGCGACTCAGGCCCAGCTTGTCGCGTCCCGGCCGGCCCCCACAACGCTGGTCGTTCCGCAAGCCCCTTTGGCGGAATTGGAAGCGGGACTGAGTCACGCCGAGGCGGCGTTTGAAGAGTGGCGGCAGAAACACGAAGAGGCCGAAGCGCAACTGACGCGCCGGTCGACCCGGCGACAGGAGATTCCCAACCTGTACGCCAAACTTGAGGAAGAGCGCGACGAGATCGACCAGCAGCTCAAACGGGGGTCCAGTGAGGACGTCTCCGAAGAGCAGCAGGAAGCCGACCAGATGCTGCTCTCCGCCCGCCGCCTGGAGGTCGCAGCCGAACTCAAGCTGCTGCATCAGGAACAGATCACATGGAAAGAGACGGCTGAATTGTTGGTCGCCCGCCGCGACCTCGCCGCCGTTGAACTGGAATACACCAAATCACTCGTCGCCGCCTGGGAAGAAGGGGTCAACTCCCGTCGACAAAGCGAGGTCGACACCGAGGCGAATGAAGCGGCACGGCAAGTCGATGCGGTTCCCGACGCGGTTCGCCAGTTCGCCGTCAAGAACGCTGAATACACGCGGGAACGAAAGGAATTGGCCGGCAAGATTGATTTCGCGAGAAAACAGTCGGACGCTGTCGACGCGCAATCGTCCGAACTGCTCGACGAGTTCGAGAAGATTTCCAATCGGGCGAAAAAAGCGGGTTTCACCGAAACCGTCGCGGTCGTTCTGCGGCGTCGCAGGGAGAGTCTTCCCAGTGTGGCGGGACTCAAAGAGCGGTCGCGCGAACGGGAACATGAAACGGCTCAACTGAGCCTTCAACTGGCCGATCACGAAGAGGCCCGCGGCCGACTCGCCGACCTGGCGACCGCGGTCACGCGTGAGAAAAAAGAGCTGACAAAAAACGGGGTGACACTGACCGCGACGGAAACCGACAGCCTGCAATCACTGCTGAACTCCCGGCGGGGCTACCTCGACGGTTTGGTTGGCGACACGGGCCGATACCTTGAATCGCTGATGGAACTCGAAACCGCAGAACGGCAACTGTTGCGCCAGACGCGGGAATACGCCCGCTTTTGTGACGAACATGTGTTGTGGATTCGCAGCACGGTCCCGCCCCAGTCGGCGGACGGTCCCCGGCTGATTCAGGCCGTCTCGGATGTGCTGCGTCCCTCATTCTGGAGTCGTGTGGGAGTGGGAATCGCACACGACGCCGGTACGAATCCCGGAATGTACATGCTGACGCTGGGTCTGGCCGGGGGAGCGTTTCTAATGGGCCGGCGCAGGCAACATCAATTGCGTGCGGAAGCCGCTCGAGGCGCGACCGATGGGAATCGGTATCGACTGGCGATCACAGTCGTCTGGACCGGAGCGATCACGTTTCCGTTGGTCTTGTGGTTTCTGGGCAGTCGGGTCGTGGCGATCAACTTGAATGAGCTGATTGCCGCCGCGGGGCGGGCGATGCAGTCGGCGGCGCTGTTGTTGTTCCCGTTGCGAATCGTACGGATGGGGACCCGGCTGAATTCATTGAATCCGACCCTGCTGGCGTGGCAGGTCGAACGGGTTTCGGCCTGGCGACGGGTGGCCCGCATTCTGAGCTGGTGGGGTGTGCCGTTGTTGTTCCTCACCATGTGGGGAATCCACTTCGCGGGGGATCTCGTCCGCAGCGCGCTCGGGCGTCTCGCATTCGTCTGTCTGCAGCTTCTTTTGTGGTGGGCACTGCGTCGCCTGGCACCAGAACAACCCGACTCGTCAAGTGGCAATGTGTCACTCAGTCAATCGCAATGGCGGCGTTCGGTCGGAAGTCTCTGGCCGGCCGTTTCTGTCTCGATTCCCCTGGTTTTCGCCGGGCTGTCCCTCTGGGGATATCACTACACCGCGGTGCAGCTCGAAGTCCGACTGCTGGGAATGCTGGGCTTGTGGGGCGCGCTGTGTATCATCGAACGATTGACGGTCGGCTGGGTTTTACCGCGGTTTGGTACGACTCTGGCTGGTGCAGTCGCGGCCGACGAGGAGTCCAATGGGGGTTTGCCGACGATTGAAAGTGGCGGTGCCCAATTGCGGCACTTGCTGCGAATGGCCACCGTCGCCCTGTTTGTGATCGGCTGCTGGTGGATTTGGGGACAAGTATTTCCGGCGTTGCGCATCTTTCAGTCAATTGAACTTTGGCCGCATCCGTTTCGGATCCTCGATTCCACCGACGCCGAGGGAACCGCCGGGCTGATTACCGTCGCCGGTGTGGCGGTTGCCATCGTGATTGGAATCTTTACCTGGTTTTGCGAACGGACGTTGCCGGAGTTGCTGGACGTCGGCTTCCTGTCGCGGACCCAGCTTGACGCGGGGGGGCGGTATGCGGTCGCCGCAGTCTGCCGTTACAGCGTGATTGTGCTGGGGGTGCTGGCCGCGTTCAGTCAATTGGGAATTGGCTGGGCGGAACTGAACTGGCTGGTGGCGGCGATGACCGTCGGACTGGGTTTTGGACTGCAAGAGATCTTCGCCAACTTTGTCTCGGGGCTGATTCTGTTGTTCGAGCGCCCCGTGCGGATTGGGGACATTGTTTCGATTGGCGACGTCACCGGTACGGTCACCCGAATCCGAATGCGGGCGACCACCATCACCGACGGCGAACTGCGTGAGTTGATCGTTCCCAATAAGGAGTTGATCACCGGCCGGGTGATCAATTGGACGCTCACCAACACGCTCACCCGGCTGACGTTGAAAGTCCGCGTGGCGATGGGTACCGATCCCGATTTCGCGCGGGGACTGCTGCTGGGAGTGGCGATGAAACACCGGCTGGTGTTGAAACAGCCCCCGCCGGCCGCGCAGTTCGAAGAATTCACCGACAACGCCCTCAGTTTCACCCTGCGTGTGTGTGTCGCGAGTTGCGACGTCACCTCCCAGGTTCGGCACGAATTGCTGACGATGATCAAGCGGGAGTTTCAGGAAGCCGGTATCGTGACCACGGTTCCGCCCACCACTCCCGCCAAGCCTCCGGCGACTCCCGTCAACGCCATCCCCGTCCAGCCCCCCGTAGTCCCGACAACAGGGAGCAACGAACAACTAGCGGCGGCCGACTTGGCACGTACCGCGGCAGAACGAACCCCGGATGCACCGCCCCGGCCCCACGTACCGTTGAAGGCGGGGTGATAGCTTTCGAGACCGTTCCAAAACAACGCCCGACTTGGAAGCTATACCATGAGCGGGGTCAATTCGAATCGGGGCACAATTGTGTCCA
>JAPLOC010000781.1 GCA_026692825.1 Planctomycetota bacterium
CGCAATGTCCGGATCTCAGCGATCCCGCGATTCGACGCCCCATCGATCTCAATGACGTCGATGTCTCCCCCTTCGGAGACCGCGTGGCAAACCTCGCACTGGTTGCACGGATCACCATGCTGTGCGTGGGGACAGTTCAGCGACTTCGCCAGAATTCGCGCGGTGGAGGTTTTGCCGACCCCTCGCGCCCCGGTGAACAGGTACGCATGAGCGACTCGATCGGCGGCGATCGCATTCTTCAGTGCCTGGGCGATCGCCTCTTGGCCGACCACCTCGCCAAATGCCTGCGGTCGAAACCGCCGGGCCATGACGGTGTATTCCATCGGGCAATCTCCCTCGCGTTTCGCCTCGTCTCTACCGCCCGAGGTTCTTGTGTCGCCGACGAATTCCAGCCGACATTGTCACACCGACGCACGCCACAGGGGCGACAGGCTGTCTCCGCATACACATGGGAGACGGTTGCTTAAGGCTGCTTCGGTTAAGATCTGACCTGGTTCACAAGTCCCCATTGCACTTGGAGACAGCCTGTCGACCCCGCTCGATCGGTTGGGATACGCGTGTCCCGTTCCGGTCGTCGGTCGAACTCCATTATCGGGGGTCCGACGCTGGCGTCAAGGAACCTCGTTCATTTCTCCTTCATTTTCCTCCTCGTCCGGCTCCGTCGCTGGGTTTCGGGCGCGGCCGACGCGTTCGCTTTCCGACGATTCCAGCGGTTTCGCCGCATATTCCACCCGCAGGTGCCGCCGCATCCCGGCGAATTTTTGTCGCCCAATCCCCTTGACCCGTAATAGATCTTCCACCGAATCAAAATCCCCGTTGGCTTCGCGGTCGGCGACAATTCGTTTCGCCAGTGTCTCACCGACACCGTTGAACTGGGCCCACTCCACCCAGGTCGCGCGGTTGATGTCGATTTCATACTGGTACGCTGCCTGAGGCAGATGCTCGATGTCGATTGGTTTTGAGCCCCAGCCGCTTAGTCGGCCCCAGTGGACTCCCATCAAGATCAACGCCGCCCCCGCCAACACACCCACGAACAACCGATCGCCCCGGCGAAGCCAAAGGAGCGCACGGTCGGAATCTGGTGGTACCTTGGATGTTGCGGTCTGCTGGTCCCCAGTCGGCGAACTGCCCGTCTCCGCGATCGGAGAGGGCGAATTCTCGGCAGAGTTTGGGGACGACGACATGGGCGGAATGCAGGCGAGCTTCAGGACGAAACTGGCCTGCATTCTATACCGCACGTCGGGGGAAAGGCGAACTGCTGGTTGGTCGAGAGTTGATTACAGACGGACGCAGGGGACTTACGTCGCCCCGCTCGCCTGGGGTTACCGCTTGGGCGGGGTCGCCTCACGGACGACGGCGCCGTGGTCGTCGCTCAAAATCAGGATCGAGAACTTCGCCGCTCCGTCGAGGTCGTTCGTGCTGAGGCTGGCGTAGTCAAATCGGCCACGAAGATCTGTGTAACCGTCCTTGTAGAACTTCACCTGACCATTCGCGAGTTGGGCGTAGACTTTCACGTACGCCTTGGCGACCGGCTTCGCGGTGGTCGCCTGCGTCACCCGGACTTGGCCGTAGTTTTCGATCACCTGAACAGACAGTGAGTGCGAGTAATACGCCTGAGTTCGCGTCTGACCGGCACCAATCACCTCGACCAAAATGTTCTTGTTCCGCAAGTCGGCGGGAATGGCGATCTGCTTCGCTCCCGAGCCGGGTTTGGCGTCGGCCCCTTCACCGATCCGCAGGATCACCAGCTCGCTCTTGTTCGGCTTGATCGCGCTGAACTGGCCACGGAACTGCTGCACAATCGGATTGCGGCTGAAGAGCAACTCGACATCCATCAGGTAATAGTTCACCCGCACCTGATCGAGGTTGCTGTAATTGAGGGCGATCTGCTTCGCTTCCACCTGGAATTCAAACGTCGGCTCGGTGGCGGCGAGGGCTCCCTGCTGCTGATTCCGATCGAGCGGATCGATCGCCTTCGCGTCCTTCCCTTCGGCCTCATCGAGCTGGGCGACAATCGTCGCGAACGTGTTCCGCCAGCGATCAACCGGATGGTCGGCGTATTTCAAGGCGATCGCCCGGGCTTGTTTCGGCTCGTCGTTGAAGAAGTCGAGATACGCCGCGCAGTAGTCGTACTGCATACGGGTCGCCAGCGCGTCGGGCTTCACCTGGGCGAACATCTCGCGGGCCTCTTCGACCCGGTCCTGCAACAGCAGGTAGTAGGTCGCCGCCGTTCGGTCATCGTTCGACAACTCGCGATCGTAAGCGGCCTGCTCCAGCCAACGATGGTATTGGGAATGGAACCGGTCGTTGACAATCTGCCGACGTTTGCCCAGCGCATGCGCCCGGGCATTGACCAGCGGCTTGTATTCGAGATGTTCATACTGTCGACGCAGCACCGGATCGATTGAAAGCAGTTTGCTGTTCAGCCGACAGCCACACTCATTCACCAGGTTGTCTGTATGCTGGAGGAATTCGCGGATCGGGCCGACGGCGTTGTGCTTGACGCCGTACGACCACAGGGTCTGGTTGTAAACGTGGCGTGACGCGAGCAGCTTGGTCGCCGTCTCGAAGAACTTGGCGTCGTGCATCCGCCAGGCGATTCGATCGAGATTGAGTGCGGCGACGTTATTCGCGTTCAGGAACGCAAGTACCTCCTCAGGGGTTCCAAATTGCGAGATGTAATCCCACGATTTGGTGTCGATTCGCGTCGGCTTGTCGACGACGTTCATGGTGAACGGGGCGGCGAACGCCACGACCTCTTCATTGCGGGCCACCTGCACCGGGAAGTGGGGGAATTGCCCCGCGATCGGGAAGTAGAAGTAGTAGTCGAGTGTCTGCGTGTGGTACGGCTCCAACGTCATGAAAACCGTTTTCGTCGGTTTGCCGTTGAGAACGGGAATCGCTCCCTGCGGAATCTGCAGCAGCACACTCAGTTTCTGACGCGACGAATTCGGATTCGTGACCACCACCTGGCAGCCATAAACCGTGTGGATCAGAAACTCTTCGCTGACGTACTTGTCGACCTGTTCCCCGTCGACCTGCATATGGCGTTCGCCATTCTTGAAGTAGGTCTGACCGACCAGAATTTTCGCCGTCTGGTCATTGACCTTCGCGGCGCGAATCTCTTCATGATACACCACCAGCGGAGCGCCCGGAGTCAGCGTCATTTGCGCCCCGTCGAACTTCGTTTCGTGTTTGGGTGAGGTGAACGGCAGATCGAGAATGGCAAGCGCCAGCATCATCTCGGGAAAGTTGCGCGACGCCTCGGCGAGATTTCGCGACTGGAACGGCTGCGCGGGATCATGGTTCGCATAGTCCCGCCAGAACGCGTTGACCGTGACCAAGCCGGCTGTCTGCTGGTCGATCGTCAGATGGTGATAGTTGTTCTCGGCCCATTCGCGAGTCTTTTCCGGCTGACGGTACAACGCCCGTAAGGATTCACGATCGACGATGGCGTCATCAAACAGGGCAACCTCCCCCGAAGCGTCCATGGGCGCCTCGTCAGCGCTCTCTTTGAATCGAGCATCCCCTTTCGCCTTGTCGGCTGATTTGCCGTCGCGAGCGAGTTGTCGTTCCCTGGAGGCTGGTTTTTTCGCACGATTCTCAGCCGCCGCCTTCTCGCCCGCTTCCGCTTTCGCGGCGCGGCGCATTCCAGCGGGAGCGCTGCCTCCCATCGTGCCCGGCATCCCGCCCGGAGCGGGGGAGGATGCCGCCACGGGTGCAGGAGCCCGTCCAAACATCGGAACTCCCATCGCCCCCCCCTTGGCCTCCGCCAACTTGTTCAATTCCTGCAACCCCGCTCTCACTCCCAGCTCATCCCCTGTCGACAATTCGGTCCCCTTCACCGCGGTGTCGAACAACTGCAGGAAGCGATCCGGGTTGGGGGGGAGCAACCGATAGAGTTCCAGGACGTGGCGACCGGTCGCAGGGCGTTCCCCGGCGATCCGCTGTGACAACAGAATCCGTTCGACGACGTTGAGCTGCTGAAACCGCCACGGCTGAACCCACTCACTCACATCGTCTTCCAACAACCAATGATCCAGGAACGTCTTGTCCCGCTTATTCGCCAGGTACGGCTTGATCACCGTCTTGAAGAACTCGGGATCCTTCTTCGCGAGGAAGAACGACAACTCGTGACTGGCGTTCTTTGAATAAAACGCCTTGCGTTCTTCGGGAGTCATCTGCGGCCAAGTCAGCAGTGGGGCGAACTCGGCCAACTTCGGGTCGTTGGACAACGTCTTATACAACCCGAAGACCTTGGCCAGGCTGTCGTACGCCTCGAAGCGGCTGGTCGCGATGTCAGCGAGAACGAAGGGCTGCGCCGGTGTAACGACCGAGATCTGTTTCTGCTGCGTGAAATGCTGCGCCGGATCCAGCGAGTTTTGCAGCCGCTGGTCGATCACCAGCACTTCCTGTTCGTCCAGCGCGACCGTCCGCACCGTGGTGTTGAGCGGATCAATCGCCGCCACGACGATATTCTGGTGCGGCCCGAGGTCGTCGAGCGGAATCTTGATCACCCCCTGCTCATCCGGCAACAGATTCACCAGCACCGCCGACGTGTGCGCCAGAAAATCAAGGTTCGAGAAATTGCCCCCCGCGACCCGGGCGGCGTCCGCCATCGCGTTCGGACGTTCCGCCGCACTGGGGGCGGGAGCTCCCTCTCTGCGGAAATCGTCCCCTCCCGTCGCGACCTGCTCGCCGGTTTGCGTATCACGGACGGCCCACGGATTGAGCAGGAAACTGGGACGTTCCAGCATGTTGCCCGGGAGTTTCGGCGCGTGCTGCCGATTCAGGATGTAGCTGTATTCGTCACCAATGTTCCGCCCGGTGACGTAAATCGTCTGGACAGCACTCGGGGAAAACACGTACGGCTCGGGGGCACGAACCCGCGACAAATTGTCGTACGCCGCATACTCTGGATTGAACCGGGTGGCGAAGACATGAACGCGGGCGAACTTCGAAACATTTGACAGCCGCACCACCAGCGCGTCGGCCTGTTTTTCGATCGACGCGATCTGTAACGGAGCGAGCCGGCGGGTTTCCAGCGTTCGAGCCGGCCCGATAACGTAAGTTCCTTGACGTTCCCCCTCGGTGATCCGAACGCGAATCTGAGCCCCCGTCGTCTTCAGCAACAGGTCGTAATCTCCCGCGGGCAATCCTTCGAGCGACAAGAGACCGTCGCGGAATTTGATCGCCGAAAACCGGTTACTGGAGAATGTGCCGCCACGAACTTCCAGCAGCGACACTTCGCTCGGGCTCAGCTCCCCCCCCGACTGCGGCAGGAACGGGACAGTAATCGCTTCTCCTATGCGGCCGTGCAGCAACTGAGTGTACGAATGCAGGTCCGGCCCAATGTTCCAGGTGTGAGCGTTCCCCTGCGGACCATTCGCGGTGATCGACACGATGCCGGTCAAGGCTCCGAGTTCAATCCGGCCCGTCTTGTCGGTCTTCAATGTCAAACCGACGTTTTGTCGAAAGTCCCG
>JAPLOC010000782.1 GCA_026692825.1 Planctomycetota bacterium
GCCGTGGTCAATGAGAATTCGGCGCATGGCAATCGCTGCCGACGCGAAAAAATACCTATCACGAAACACATTGGCAAATGTCCACACCTGTTCTTTTGGACGGATTTTTGAGAATGGATATAACCTGAATCTACAGAACCGGTCGCAAGGAACTCGACACCCGCATTGGTCTTTTTCCGCGCGCTGTCTTGTGGCCAAAATTGCAAGGTCGGCTGGTGGGTGGCCCCGTCCCTGGTTTCTCAATCGGCAGCGCCCGGGTCGTTCGCATGGCCTCCGGGGTGCGTTTGTTCGCATCGAACCCACACCGGGGCCGGCACTCAGAGAGTGCCGCCTACGTTGTTGCAGTCGCGGCAAAACGGGCGATTCCAGCAACGTAGCCCGCACTTTCCAAGTGCGCGGCCCGCTGGGCGTGCGGCGGTCGAGAGACGCACTGTGGAACGCCCACGACGTCAATAGTCGCCACGGACGCCGTTCGGAGAGCGACTGGCCCTGCAACATGGTGATGTACTGACCATTGCAGCCAGCCGCCACCAGCGTTTCCAGGCTCGCACCACCCAGGTGCGACCAGTCTCCAACAAGCGGGCAGTTGGGTTATTTTTCAGTCCCCTTGACTCCCCGACTAAAAAACACAATTCTACGCTCAACGACTTTTCCATACCCGCCTTGGATCAGCCACGGGCCAACGCCATTTTGGGGGACTTGAATGCAATGTCCGAGCTGACGCGAGTTCTCCAGGCGATCGCGCAAGGCGACCCCCGGGCCACGAAGGAGTTGTTGCCGCGCGTTTACGAAGAACTGCGTTCGCTCGCGGCGACCAGGCTCGCGGCGGAACCTACCGGTCAGACGCTCCAGGCGACCGCCTTGGTTCACGAGGCGTACTTGCGTCTGGTCGGCAGCGAACCCCAGCAAGGTTGGGGTGGAGCGGGCCATTTCTTCGCGGCGGCCGCCACAGCCATGCGGCGGATTTTGATTGACCGGGCTCGTCATAAGAAACGCGAGATTCACGGGGGGAATCGGCAGCGCCACGAACTGGAGTCCGATATCGTGCCCGCCGTCGAGCCGAACGAGGATCTGCTGGCGCTCCACGCAGCCCTCGAAAAGTTGGCCGAACACGATGCGGCCAAGGCGCAGTTGGTTGAATTGCGGTACTTCGCGGGGCTGACCGGCGAGGAGGCGGCCAACGTGCTGGGAATTTCCGCCGCAACGGCCGACCGGCATTGGGCGTACGCTCGCGCCTGGCTGCGGCGGGAGATGGAAAAAGGAGGGGCCGGCGAGAAATCTCCAGTAATTCCGTGATGCATTTGCAACCATGAACGAAGAACAACTGTTTCTCGAGGCGCTCGACAAGAGCCCGGCTGAACGCACCCAGTTTCTTGAAGACGTCTGCGAAAATCAGCCGGAGTTGAAAGCCCGGGTTTTAGAGCTGCTGACGGCGTTCGAGAAGCCCGATCACATCCTGGATCGGACTTTGGACGATCCGGGACTTCGCGCGTTCCACGACGTGGCCCGTGAAACCGACGCCGAGAGTCTTCCGCCTGGCACCGTGCTGCGTTACTTCGGCGACTACGCGATCCGGAAAGAGCTGGGGCACGGCGGCATGGGGGTGGTTTTCATTGCCACACAGCTTAGCCTGAACCGGCCTGTCGCTCTGAAAATGATCCGAACCGGGATCCTGGCGAGAGCCGGGGATCTGCGTCGTTTTCAGCAGGAAGCCGAGGCGGTCGCCCTGCTCGATCATCCGGGCATCGTTCCGGTGTATGAGGTGGGCGAACACGACGGCCAGCGATACTTCACGATGAAGCTGATCGACGGGGGGGACCTCTCAAGCCGGTTGGCCAGCTTTCGGAACGATCCCGAGGGAGCCGCGCGGTTGGTGGCGCAGATCGCCGACGCGGTCCACCACGCCCACCAGCGCGGCATTTTGCATCGCGATTTGAAGCCGGCGAATATTCTGCTGGACGCAGCGGGCCACCCCCATGTTTCCGACTTTGGCCTGGCGAAGCGGATCGAAGCGGACGGCGAAATGACGGCCAGCGGGGAGATCCTCGGTTCGCCCGCCTTCATGAGCCCCGAGCAGGCCGCCGGGCGTCGCGGTTCGATCACAACCGCGACCGACGTCTACGGACTGGGGGCGATTTTGTACGCCGTGTTGACGGGCCAGGCCCCGTTCGGCGGCGACAGCGTCATCGAGACGCTTGACGCCGTGCGCACCCGACCCCCGGTCGCACTCCGCGAGGTCAACCCGCGTGTTCCGCGCGACCTGGAGTTGGTTTGCCTGAAGTGCCTGGAGAAAAATCCCGCAGACCGGTATTCGTCGGCGGCCACGCTGGCGAATGACTTGCGGCGCTTCATGGCGGGTGAGCCGGTCAGCGTGAGAGCGGCAGGGGTGGTCGAACGGGCGGCAAAATGGGCCCGGCGGAAGCCGACCCTTGCGACCGCGTACACGCTGGGATTGCTGGCATGCCTCCTGGGGAGCTTGGGGGGTGCCGCGATCTGGCAGTGGCGAGTTGCAGAACAGGCACGCCGCCATGCCGTGTCGAACAAAAATGAAGCCGTTAAAGCAGCGAATGCAGCGCGCACGGCAAAAGATGGCGAAGCGCAGGAACGGGCCGCGGCCGTACTGGCACGGATTAACGCCGAACGAGCCCGCGGTGTCGCTGAAGTGGCGCGCGCCGAATCCGAAGTGGCTCGCGCTGAAGCCGATGACTTGCGCGAGAAAATCGAGTACACCGAATACGGGCGGACAGTCGAATTCGCCCTCCAAGAATGGCGCGAAAACCATGTCGCCGCCACGCTGGAACTGTTAGGAAAAACGAAGCCCGAACTCAGGGGCTGGGAGTGGTATTACGTCTCCCAACTCTGCCATTCCGAGTTGTTGACGCTCCCAGAGCACACAAATGAGGTCCGCTCGGCCGCATTCATCCCCGACGGTTCCCGCATCGTTACCGGGAGTATGGACGGCACAGCGAAAATCTGGAACGCGAAGACCGGCGAGTGCCTCCAAACCCTGCGCCACGTTGGCGGTTGCGAATCGGCCACATTCAGCCAGGACGGTACCCGGATCGTTACCACCAGTGCCGACAACACGGCCAAGGTGTGGGACGTCGCGTCCGGTGCTGAAATCCACGTCCTCAAGGGACACTCGGAGTATCTAACGTGCGCGGCGTTCAGCCCTGACGACTCGCGCATCGTGACTGCGAGCAAAGACGAGACTGCAAAAGTCTGGGACGCTCTGACTGGAACCGTGGTCTTCACGCTCGAAAAACACGACGGTTTGGTTAAGTCCGCCAGGTTCAGCCCGGATGGTCGGTCCATCGTCACCGCGAGCTGGGATTCGACGGTAAGGCTCTGGGACGGGAAGACTGGAGCCCAAATCCGACTTCTCCCACAATCGAGTAGCGGCAACTTCGCTTCGTTCCGTCCAGACGGCACACGCATCGTCACCGCGCTCTCAGACGGGACAGCAAAGGTTTGGGACGCCTCGACCGGCGCGGACCTGCGGACGCTGTGGGGGCACTCGGGAGATATTTACTCCGTAACGTTCAGCCCGGACGGGAAAAGAATTGTTACCGCAGGAAAGGACACGACGGCGAAAGTCTGGAACGCGGCAACCGGCGCCCTGCTTCGGACTCTCCGAGGCCACACGAAGTCGGTCGATTCGGCGGCGTTCAGCCCGGATGGTTCACGCATCGTCACGGCAAGCCCCGACTCGACGGCAAAAGTTTGGGACGCGACGAGGGAGGCCGAATTCGTCTCGCTGGAGTGCCCAACCGCTTTGTATTCGGCGTCGTTCAGCCCGGATGATTCACGCATTGTCGCTGCCTCTGGAGGTGTGCGTGTGTTCGACGTCGCAACGCGGGAAGTTGTCCTTTCTCGCAGTAATCTGGATCTCGACGCGATTTGTACGTCGTTCAGCCCCGATGGATCGCGAATCGTGATCGGAGGTGGTGGAGGCAAGGCTGGAGTTTTGGACGCGACGACCGGTGCCAACTGTTTTTTCCTTGAAGGTCACGTAGACGGCATCTATTCAGCGTCTTACAGTCTCGATAGTGCGAGCATTATCACCGCGAGCCGCGACGGGACAGCGAAAGTCTGGGACGCAACGACGGGCGAAGAAAAACTGAACCTCAAAGGCCACGAAGACGAGGTCACGTCGGCTTCGTTCAGTCCCGATGGCGCGCGCATTGTCACAGGAGGCAACCACGGAACGGTGATCGTCTGGGACGGAGTGACGGGCGCACAACAAATGAACCTGAGCGGCCACTACGGCCCCTGTTCGTCGGTTTCGTTCAGTCCCGACGGCTCAAGCATTCTCACCGGGAGCGATCGAACGGCAAGAATCTGGGACGCCCAAACTGGAGAGCTGATCAGGACCCTCGAAGGACATACGGCGCCTGTTCGGTCGGCATCATTTAGCCTGGATGGCTTACGCATTGTGACCGCCAGTGATGACAACAGAGCAAAAGTCTGGGACGCCAGGACGGGTGCGGAAGTTCTGACGTTGATTGGCCACTCGGACGGCGTCAAATCGGCGTCGTTCAGCCATGATGGTTCGCGAATCATGACGGCGAGCTTTGACCACACAGTGAAACTCTGGGATGCCGGGCCGGTCCATCGGGAGCCGCTGGCCAAGAAACGGCCCGGCAAACCGGTCAACGCGCCGGCGATCGCCACACAACGCCCCCAGGAGGCCCCGCCAGCGAAACCGGCCGCCCGAACGGGCCGCGATTTCACAGACGCCCTTGACTTCCCGGCGAAACGAGCCCGCCTGTTGTCCAAATCGAGTGATGCGTCGTTAGCCAAGACGGCCCGTGCAAAAGCCCGAACATTGTTGGAAGCGAAACTGGCGGAAGAACCGCAGAACTCTGATCTGGCGGCCGGGCTGGCCGAAGTCTTGCTGACAGATATCGAGTCGGGGACAACCTGGAGCCCGCTCCAACCTGCCAGATTGAAAACAGAACGCGGGTCGGCGGTGACGGCGCAGCAAGACGGCTCGATTCTCGTCGACGGAACGGCCGAGGAGACCCTCCGCATTGAGACCGCATTAGGCGCCGTCGCCGCCCTGCGGGTCCAGACCAGTCTCCCAGCGGCCGCCGATAACCGTCGGACCACGTCAGACGGATTTGCGATCTACAACGACGAGTACCAAATCGTGTCGGCCAAATTGGCTGCATCGAAATCCCAAGGTTTGCACGGACAATTCGTGCGCATCGACTTGCCCGGCGAAAACACGCGCTATCCCCGTCACCCGGACTATGGGAATACAAAGACACTTGTCCTGCCTGAGGTTCAAGTGTTTCAGGGGGACAAGAACATCGCCGAGGGTCAGACAGCCCGACAATCCAGCACTTTTATACCAACCGAGACTGACGCTACGAAAGCCGTCGACGGCAACATGATTTCCGGCGCTCATACTTCAACGGTGGACGAGACGGTGCCGACCTGGTGGGAGTTGGACTTCGGCTCCGAAATGGAATTCGACCGCATCGTCATCTGGTCACAAGACAACGGCGACATGTACCAGCGCATGAATCACTTCCGCGTTCGGGTGCTTGACGCATCAAGAAACGTCGTCGTTGAACAGTTCATCGAAAAGGCCCCCAATCCATCGCGGGAGATTCGTCGTCCTCCCTTGTGGGTCGAATCGGCCCTCCCTGCGCCCGGGGCGAACGGGCAGGTCGAACTGCGTCTGCAACTCGCCGCAGACCCGGCCGGACATGAGCCCTTTCGATTGTCTGTCTCCAGCGACCCGGTTGATCCGACGCTGGAGGAGCGACGGGAGTACGTGCGGGCGCTCACCGATACCTGGCAGAGACTTGCCGCCGCCTACGACCTGATTGGCGACCGGGCAGCGCTCGACAAACTGCTCGAAAACCACCCCGCTGCCGCGGCGGGCATAAGCGAGCCGTAGGATAGTTTTTCCAGCCTACCCCTCTCTTGTGGGTTGAAAACCTCGATCGATGCGAAGCCAAATCGCGTAGCCCAGCCGAACTCAACCAGCGAGTTATTCCGTGAGAGGCACCAATTGAGACATTTCGCGCCCAAGATAGGGGTAGGGAGGACCGATTGGA